>JAYVYF010000131.1:0-19778 GCA_043784585.1 Burkholderiales bacterium | reverse complement strand
CTACAAGCTACTTATGGGCGGCAGGCGAAGCGCGTGAATTTGAAGCCAAAACCATTTTTCGCGGCCTGACCACTAATGTCCGCTACAAGTTTATCGCTTGGGAAGGCGGGCCGACGTCGACGGTGCCAGAGCGCGTGATTGTAACCAAGCCCGCGGGCGGCTTGAGCGGAAATGTGGTCTATACCGCTCGCTACATCAAGCAGTTCAAGGCCTATACGGTGATTGATAACAGCTCAACGTCGTGTGGCAGCGTGTCGCTCGACCGCGCCGGTCCCGACGAAGGTTTTTACAACTTTGGCGATGCGCTCACGGCCACCTACAATCCCCCCGCGGGCATGCGCATTACCCATTGGAATGGCAACTTTGTGGGGAGCGGCAATCAGGCAACATTCATCGTTAACGACATTCCGTACGCTGCACCCGAAATCAACACCGTTGCCGAACCCTTGCGCATCACGTCATTGAGCAGGACGCAGTTTGATTTCAATACACCAATCGAATTCGATATCTTCGGCACCGGCTTTACAGCCACCAGTGAAGTCTATGTTGCCAATGTTCGGCGCACTGCCGTGCTGGTCGCGGCCAATCAAATTCGGGTCACCATTGCCGCTACGGAAACCCCGGTAGTAGGGAAAGCGGTGGTGTCGCTGGCCAACCGCGTCGGCGCATGCTCGGCGCTGGATGCTTCAGCGATCGATATTAAATCGGGTATCGCGATAGCCGCTGGCAATGCACCGCATACCGGCTGGTGGTGGAATCAGGCAGAAAACGGTCGCGGTTTCTTTATCGAAAAGCGCGGCAATTCGTTGTTCATGGCGGGTTACTACTATGAAGCGGACGGACGCTCAACCTGGTTCACGTCATCGGGGTCATTTACCAGCAATGTTTTCACAGGACGCGCCACCGCCCTCAAAAACGGCCAAACGCTGGACGGAAGTTATGTAGCCCCGCAAGCCGGTGTCGATCTGGGCAGCATCACCCTGACATTTACCGATGCATCAACGGCGACCATGGTGTGGCCGGGCGGCACCACGCCGATAACCACGTTCGTCTTCGGCGGCAACGGTGCCAGTACTGGCGAGAATGGCTGGTGGTGGAATGCGGGCGAAAGCGGACGCGGCTACTCGATTGAGGTGCAGGGCAATTCGCTTTTCATGGTGGGTTTTATGTACGATGCGGGCGGCAATCCGGTGTGGTATCTGAGCTCCGGACCGATGCAAACACCCGCCAAATATACGGGACCGTTATTGGTGGTACGCGGCGGCCAGACTCTGACTGGCTCCTATAAGGCACCTGCCGGCAATACCCCTATCGGCAACATCAGCATTGATTTCAGCGCCGCGGATCAAGCCAATATGGTGCTGCCAAGCGGTAAAAATGTTGCGATCACGCGGTTTCGCTTTTAGTTCCGATCCGATTTTTATCAACTCTCCGATTCACCAATCGAAAGGGGCATTTTGATGTTGTCTTTGGTGTCGCGCTTATTTTCTCTGGTTTTGCCTACCCGCTTAATTCAGCTCAATTTTCAACCCACCAAACGAGCAGCTGCATATCGAGTTGCATGTCGAGTTAGATATCTCTCGTCGTTGCCGAGAACCAGAATCTATGAGCAAATGAATGGCTGGCTGCTACTGTGTTTGCTGGTCGTGACGATGCTGTTTGCTGCTCCATACAATGCCTACTCGCAATCTAAACCTGATGGTCCGCCGCCCTACGGTATCAAGGAAAATTATACAAAATACGAATACCGCATTCCCATGCGGGATGGCAAAAAACTTTTTACCACGGTGTACGCGCCGAAAGAATCAGCCAAGCCCGCGCCGTTCTTGATGGTACGCACCCCTTACAGCGTGGCGCCCTATGGCGTGGATCAATATCGCGACGCCTTGGGGCCATCAACCGAATTTGATCGCGCTGGCTATATTTTTGTGTTTCAGGATGTGCGCGGACGTTATATGTCGGAAGGCACTTTTATCGACATGACACCGCACAAAACCAAAAAATCAGCCACCGATGTTGATGAAAGCACGGACATGTTTGATTCTGCGGAATGGTTGCTTAAAAACATTCCGAATAATAATGGCCGCATTGGTCTATGGGGAATTTCTTATCCCGGGTTTTATGTATCGGCCAGCATCATTGATTCACATCCGGCGATCAAGGCCGCCTCTCCCCAAGCGCCGGTCACCGACATGTACATGAACGATGATTCATATCACAACGGCGCGTTTATGCTCGCCGCGAATTTCGGTTTTTATACCGGCTTCAAGCGCCAGGAAAATCCCACCGTGAAGCCCAACAAATGGGACCCATTTGAATACGGCACCAAAGATGGCTATGAGTATTTTCTAGGGTTGGGCACGCTCGCGAATCTGAACAGCAAGATCGACAAGCCGGAATATGTGATGTGGAAGGACAACATCACCAACGATACCTATAACGATTTTTGGCAATCACGCAACATCGCGGCGCATCTCAAAAATATCAAGGCATCAGTGCTCACCGTCGGCGGCTGGTTTGACGCCGAAGATCCCCAAGGCCCGCTCACCACCTACCGCAGCATCAAGGCCAATAATCCAGGCATCTATAACGGCTTGGTGATGGGCCCTTGGGTGCATGGCGGCTGGGCACGCAATGATGGCGAACGTATCGGCTTGGTGAGCTTCGCGGCGAAAACGAGCGAGTATTACCAGAAGAAAATCGTGTTTCCTTTTTTCGAGAAAAATTTGCGCCCGGCTGCCGCGAATGATCCCAAATTGCCCGGCGCAAAATCGGCTGATCCCTTTGCAGAAGCGCATGTATTTGAAACCGGCACCAACATCTGGCGACAATATCCGCAGTGGCCGCCTGCCGAAGCAAAACCCAAAATGCTTTATTTTGGCGCGCAGGGAAAACTAACTTGGACGCAACCTAGCACATCTCAAGGTGCGGCGTTGACGTACGACGAATACGTGAGCGATCCTGCAAAACCGGTGCCCTTTATTGCCTATACCGCGACCGGTGTGCCTCAGGAATACATGGTCGGCGATCAACGGTTCGCGTCTACCCGCACCGATGTGCTGACGTATTCCACCGAGGTGTTGGACGAGGATGTGACGATTGCCGGCCCGGTCATGCCGAAACTTTTTGTTTCCACCAGCGGTACTGATAGCGACTGGGTGGTGAAATTGATTGACGTTTATCCGCCTGAGCTGCCTGACGAAAGACCCGACAGCGCAGCACGCCCCAAAGATGCGCCGGGCCCCAAAATTCAGCTCAGCGGGTATCAGCAGTTAGTTCGTGGAGAGCCGTTTCGTGGAAAGTTTCGAAACAGTTTTGTCACACCGCAACCCTTCAAGCCCGGAAAAATTGAGGCCTTGAATTTCACCATGCCCGATGTGCTGCACACGTTCCGGCGTGGCCATCGCATCATGGTTCAAGTACAAAGTTCGTGGTTTCCGCTGGTGGATCGCAATCCACAGGTTTTTATGCGTATTCCCGAGGCAAAGCCGGATGATTTCAAGATCGCTACCCAGCGCGTTTACCGTGCGGGCGCAACGTTTTCAGGCATTAGCGTCGGGGTCATGAGCATGGGTCAAGCCAACACAAGGGCAGAAGGCCGCGCCGGTCAAAGCGCAAAATAATGAGGACAAAAAAAAGGCGCATGCAGAATGCGCCTTTTTTATGCTTTGCTGCTTGGGGACTTGAATACTTATTTAGGCAGCAATACCGTGTCAATAACGTGAATCACGCCGTTACTGGCGACGATATCGGTCGATGTGACGGTCGCGTCGTTGACCATGACTTTACCAGCCGCTACTGTGATTTTGATGGATTGGCCATTAACGGTTCTCACGTTGCCTGGCTTCACATCTTTCGCCATCACTGCTGCAGGTACAACGTGATAGGTCAAAATGCCGGCTAATTTAGCTTTGTCCTTCAACAATGCTTCCACGGTGCCGGCTGGCAATTTCGCAAACGCTGCGTCTGTGGGTGCGAACACGGTAAATGGGCCTTTACCTTTTAACGTGTCAACCAAGCCTGCGGCCTGAATAGCGGTTACCAGCGTTTTGAAAGACCCGGCAGCAACAGCAGTATCGACAATATCCTTTGCCTGAGCAGACGCGCCCGCAGCAATAAACATGGATGAGGCAACGGCAAGCGACGCCAGCGTGGAGCGAGTAATAGCATTGAGTGCAAATTTCATTTGAATCTCCTTAGGGTTGGTGTGTCTGTGAAAATGTCTATGAAACGTATCTATGCAACTATTTGTAAAACAATATGGCTAGAAAACGTTCAGTTGATGGTGCGGTAAAAGTGCATCAACATAATTCTTAGACGTGGATTTTCTGAAAAGTTAAAGCAACTTCGCAAATCCTACTAACGCAAATAAGGCAAAATTAATCATGCGTAGATATCGTCAGTTCATCGCGACCTGCAGCGTTTATTACCGATATGTTCAAAACTTTTACTTATGCGTATTATTGATAAGATATCCTATAAAAAACAAACGTTTAGCCTTCGCGAGAATGCAATTCTCGCCGCGGCACATCGCCTGCTGGCGCAAAAAGGCTTTGATTTGATGACCATGGATGAGATCGCCGCCGATGTCGGCATCGCCAAACCAAGCCTCTACAAGCACTTTGTCTCCAAGGAACAACTGGTTGGGGCGGCGATGATTCGACTGATCGACGGCGCATTGGATTTTATCGATCAGATTCCCGCGACCGAATCCCCAATGGTCAAAATGAAATCCATCCTCAACTGGGCGCTGCAGGTGCGCCTAAGCGGTGGTTTGCCCTTCTTACCAGCAACCAGCCCGCTCGTGCGCGAAATGCTCCTCAAAAATATTCGCTATGTCAGCAAACTATTGAAACTGAATTCGCGGGTCGCCGCCATGGTGCAAAACGCCAGGCAAACCGGCGAACTGCGCAGTGATATACCGGATGACGTGATTTTGTTCAGCTTTTATGCGCGTTCGTGCGACCCGGCAATCGATTTTTTAAGGCTTTACTCCAAGCTCGATAATGAAGCCATCATCGCCCACATTACGAGCAGCTGCTTCGACGGCCTCGCCCAGCCGATAGCGATGGGTAAGAAAGGTGATGCGCGTTTGAGCATTGGCAGTGCTGCCCGTGATGCAAGTTGCCCACGCGCACCAGCGGGTCAGCCATGAAGACAGCAAATCCGGTGCTAGCCTCGCAAATCACGCGCCCGCAGTCCGCGTTTAGCTTGATCGAGATTATGGTGGTGGTCGCGATCATCGCGATTCTGGCCACGATGGCGGTCCCTTCGCTTTACCGAACCGTCATTCGCCAACAGATAACCGACAGCATGCCACTGGCCGATCTGGCGCGAAATGGCGTCGCCGTGTTCTATCGGCGCGAAGGCAAAATGCCCGCTGATAACGAGGCCGCGGGTACACCGCCCGCGAAAAAGATCATTGGCAATTTTGTCACCCGCGTGTCGGTCGCGGATGGCGCAGTGACGATGACATTCGGTAACAGCGCCTACGCTTCAATAAAAGGCAAACAACTCACCTGGCGGCCCGCGATTGTAGTGGATGCGCCAACGGTGCCGATCGCATGGGTGTGTGGCGACAAAAAGCCGCCGGAGGGTATGACGGCACAGGGACGGGATGAAACCACCCTCGCCGCCACCGTGCTGCCGGGTGGATGCGGTTAATCTGCCAACAGGTATTTTTAAATCGGGATCAAACATGAAATATTCGTCGCTGGGTAAATCCGCCCTCTCCGTCTCCCGCCTATGCCTTGGCACAATGATGTTTGGTGATCAAACAGATTTGTCGGAGGCTGGCAATATCGTTGCCCATGCGCGTGAGCATGGTGTGAATTTTATTGATACCGCAGACGTCTATTCGCTCGGTAAATCGGAATCGATGGTGGGCGAATTACTCAAACATGACCGCCAGCATTGGGTGCTGGCGACCAAAGTCGGTAACAAGATGAGCGACCGGCCAAACGAGTCAAAATACGCTCGTTCATGGGTGCTGCGGGAATGTGAGGCCAGCTTGAAACGTCTGGCGACTGACACTATCGATATTTATTACATGCATCGCGATTTCAACGGGATGGATTTGGGCGAGGCCATGCATGCGATCGAGCAACTATTGCGAGACGGTAAAATTCGCAACTGGGGAATATCAAATTTTCGCGGTTGGCGCATTGCTGAAATGATGCACCTCGCGACGCAACTGAACATGCCGTGCCCCGTGGTGTGCCAGCCATATTACAACCTACTCAACCGCCAGCCTGAGATGGAAGTGCTCCCGGCTTGTGTGCACTATGGCATCGGCGTGGTGCCGTACAGCCCGGTAGCGCGCGGCGTGCTCACCGGCAAATATGCACCGGGCAATGAGACCAATGCCACGATCGATCCGAATAGCCGAGTTGGTCGCGGCGACAAGCGCATGATGGAAACCGAATTTCGCGAAGAATCGTTGGCGATTGCGCAGAGGCTTAAAATTTATTGCGAAAAAGACAACCGGCAATTGGCCCATTTCGCCACCGCGTGGGTGCTGGCGAACAAGGTTGTCAGCTCGGTAATTGCCGGGCCGCGGACACTCGCTCAGTGGCAAGATTATTTCGCATCCGTGGACACGGTTATTTCGAGCGCCGATGAGGCGTTTGTTGATTCACTGGTGTCGCCCGGCCACCCGTCAACACCCGGCTATAACGATCCGGCTTATCCGCTGAATGGCCGCATAGTTGGCTAGAAGTTGATTAAAAGCAGACTAAAAATTAACGCAATAGCCTGACCAGGGGGCTCATATCTGCAATTAAGGCCCCTATATCCAGAGCGGCTTTTTGGGCATTTCCATTTACCACCCGCCGCCGATAGATGATCTGCATATTTTTCATCGCGTTCAGGATTGCTATTAACAGGGTTCCGCCGACCAACGATGCATCGGAAATTGTGGTGCAGTGCAAACGCATGCTATTGCTCGTTGACGACGACCACGACCACGAAAATATTCTGACTTCCTTGCGGCGTTTACTGCGCCAAAATAGTTACGAAATTTTGTATGCACCGCCGTGGCTGAACGCTTATTCCTAGATCTCGAGATAGAGCGAGTCCGGCAGTTCATTTATGCCGATCAAGCCGAAACAAAAAAAGACGTGGCCGATTACATCGGCGGCTGCCACAACGGCATCCGACCGCATCGTGTGTTGGGCAACCTGTCGCCGTGGGTCTTCGAGCGCAACCTGACAGCAGAGACCCCCCCATCGCTGTGTCTTAATCAACTTGATCACGACAGGTCGCGATACCCCGAAGGACGTCCCCTTGGCAGACAACACAATGCGAGCGGCATTCAAGTCTGGCCTGTCAATCGACCATTGAGTTTGAACGTGACTTTGCAGGGCAAGCAAAGGCGGCAAACGATGAAGTAATTCAGGAAAACAGGCAAACTGCACAGCTGACTAAAGGGGTGGCTTAATTCCCAAATAAAGCTTACCAAGATCGCTGCGGATCAATCCCGCCCTCTGGTTTTGCGCGAGGAGAATGAAGATGGCCATGCGCGAGGTCCACCGCATCAAATTATTTTGCCATTGTTTCGCTTGGTTTATGTGCAAATGGCGCGCGATCCAGCGCATTTCCCCACATCTGTTTCCACGGTGGCCAATCATGACCGCCTGGGGCGGAAAGCAAACGCTCAGGCGGCAGAATCGTGCCCATGATCTCCTGAAATTGCGCCAACCCATCGTGGGTTCCATAGCCAATATAAAGGGGCGGGCGCTTGTTAGCTGGATCGACATAGCCTTTAAGCCAAAGCAATAAATCGCGCTGATAGTCATCCGATTTCAGCGGCAATTCAGGTGTCCATCGTGCCAGCCCGCCCGACTCGGTGACTTCGCTCAAAACATCGCTTGAGGCAATAAACGGTGCAATAGCGATTACGCCCGCAATATCGTCCGGAAAAAGGCGCGAGTACATCAGGGAGCCAAAGCCACCGAGCGAAATGCCCGCCAGCCAGATTGATTTATAGCCCTTGGCGCGAGCAGGCTCGATGATATCGGTGCGAATCCGCGTGTCGAAAGTGCGGTTGAAAAAATAACCCGCGTGTGAATCGATAACGGTGACATCAGCATCAATATTGCGGGCGCGTACTTGTTCAACAAAGCCTTCCTTGACAATATCAATCGGCACTTCCTGCGCGCCTGGCAAAAATACAATCAGTGTGTTGCTTGTCAAGGTTGGCGAGAGTGGCAGCGAAATAGAATCCATTGGCACCTTAGTAGCGCGTATGAATGCGCAGCCCGTCTGCGCCAGACAAAGCAGCACTGCAATTCCACTCAATATTGAGGCGCGCGTATTTTTCATTTGTGTTCCTTGTGGTTCAATGATGATACAGAATCAAAACACTTGCCAACACAATCACCGAATTGATAACCGCTCCAAATTTTGAAAGTTCATCATGATAACGGGAGTTGGCGAGCAACTGGCTTTTAGGCAACTGCCGCGAACCGGGACGCACATCCAAGCCCATTTACATGCGGTGACAAAGCGCAAGATTTTGCGCGTAAGCCGCGTTAGAGCCAAGACGTTATCTGAGTTCATGCAAAGTTATCTGGCGTAGCAGCCCTACCAGCAGCATCTACGCGAACCATTCAGGAGAGAAATTATGATCCGCAAAACAGTTTTATCCTTAATAGCGGCAGCAGGAACACTCGGCGCAGTTGTTGTGCCGTCAGTGAGTAACGCCTTCGTTGATATCCGCGTGAATGTCGCCCCACCACCGTTGCGCTATGAAGTCGTCCCGCAGCCGCGCGATGGAAAAATCTGGACGCGGGGTTACTGGGATTGGCGTCAGTATCGCGGTGGCTATCATCACGTTTGGGTCGGTGGGTATTGGGTGCCAGCACATCGCGGTTACGTATACACCCCCTATCGCTGGACTCGGCGTGATGGCTTTTGGGTATCAGAGCGCAGCCGCGGGGATCGTGATAGTGACGGCATCTCCAATCGATATGATCATTATCCTAACAATCCCTATCGCCGGTAATCATTCACTCATTAGTCCGAATTTCCGGTGTTAGATTGCTCAGGTTAGCTCAGCCCTTCCCCTACTTGGGAAGGGTTTTTTATTACCGTCTGACTGACCTTCGAAAGGCGTTCACCCCAAAAAGCCGAGATTCGATGTTGAAAAATTTCCGATATTCGGCAGCACTAAACGCATATCGGTATCGCTGACTCCAAACCATCGCGCCATCGTCGCGGCGAATTGATCAACTGACGTGGTCGGCAGCAGACGTCCTGACCCCACCTCATCATTGTTGTTAAGGCCCATGATTGGAAACGTGCCGTAGTACTGGCTACCTTTTACGGCACCACCCATTACAAAATGATGCGATCCCCAACCATGATCGGATCCATCGCCATTACTGGTCAAGGTGCGACCGAAATCGGAGGCCGTAAAAGTCGTTACTTTGTCCGCAATTTGCAGAGAATCAATATTGGTTTGAAAGTAAGCCAAGGCAGCAGCAACTTTAGCGTGAAGCGCCGGTTGCACATCAAGCTCGTTGTCGTGAGTGTCAAACCCACCCAGCGAGACAAAGAAAACCTGGCGCTTGGCACCGAGTGAATTTCTCGACGCGATCATGCGCGCCACGATTCTGAGCTGTGCGGCGAGGCTGTTGGTGGTGAGATCCGCCGACAGCGGAAAATCAGGCGCGCTCAGCAAGGCTGCCGACAAGCTCGCATCAGCATCAATGGCTCGCGCCGTGGTATCGGCTAAATCCTGTGAAAAGTAGCTTCCACCGCCAGTAGTAATAATATTTTTTAGCGTGGCGCTCGCGCTGGCGGAACCGAATAGCGAACCCTTGATGCCTGATATCGGTACCGACCCTGAGGTGCTCACCTGGTATGCCGCAACATTTTGTCCCGCCAGAAAAACCGCGCTGCCTGAAACCGAATTGCAGGTAAAAATCGTGCTGGCATTTTGCGATGCAAACAAATCCCCCATTCGACCACCCCAACCATAGCGCGCGCCCTCTGGCGCGCTCGCCTGCCACACCGACTGCTGATCGTTGTGTGAGAATAGTTTGGGCGGTAACGGAACGGACAGATTCGTAAATTGGGTTTTGGTGGTGGGCACAATAAGCGGGCCCACGTTGGCCACAACCGCTAATTTGCCAGCATCCCAGATCGCTTTTAACGGCGTCAATTCTTTAGCCAGACCAAACTGTCGGCCTGCATTTGATCCGGTCAGCGCCACCGATGGCGTAAGCGGCACAACATCCGCGAGCGCACGGGCAATGGTGGAACGAGCTCCAGAATACGCAGCATACGACGCCGCATCGACGGGAATAACAGTGTTGTTATGATCGTTGGCGCCATAAAAAAATACACATACGAGCGCGCGATAATCGGTCGCGGTCTGCGCCGCTGCAGCGCCGATCCCGGCAAGGTTCAATGCGAATGGTGCCGCGGTGCCGGCGATTGATAATTTTGCCGCCGTGCGCAAAAATTCGCGGCGCGATTCATTACCCGTTTTAACCACAATATTTTTCATTTTTATCTCCAGTCAGCTTGGGTAATTAATTCTGCAAGATATATTCGGGCGCCGCCATCGTCAGATAGACCGCCAGATAAACACGATTCTTTTTATCCCCATCCGGGTTTGATGTCCCAATCACAACGCTGGCCACCGCGTCACGAATCTGGTTACGAGCGGTGGCCGACAGGCGCCCTGCCGCGAGCAACAGATTCACGCGATCCACCAACTTGTCAGGATCAGTGGCAAGGGCAATTTCGGCGCTGTAGTCAGGTTGAATATCTCGAATACCGTTCGTGGATGCGCCGATGCCGGAAGAGATATTGGAACGCATATAGTTGAGGTAGCCTGCCACCGACGTTTCACTGGTTATTTGCGCCTCAGGCGAAACTAGACCAACAGCACCAGCTTTACTATTTGGTGGAATATAGCCGGGTCGGAAAAAGTTAAATACAGAGGGCGAACGCAGCGGCGATTGGCCGAGCTGGGCGGCTGGGTCGGAGGTCGTGCTGAGCAGGAAGCGGCCATCACTTGAACGCGCGTTAAATGCGCGCATCCATTGCACAAGACGGACCACCTGCTCGCGAAGTTTGCCCGAGCGAGCCGTAACATTGGTTAAGTCGCGCGCCTCGGGATCCAGCAATACTGCTTTAATGACGGCCTTCAGGTCACCGCGAACACCTGCGCCGTTGTTGTTAAACACGCTGGCAACTCTGGCGACATAGCTGGGCGATGGATTGGCCGTCACCAACCGCTGGATCAATTGTTTGGTAAAAAACGGGCCAACGTTCGGGTGATTAAACAAAGTATTCAGCGCGATCCGAACATCCGCATTCGTGGCCGCCACCGTTTGCGCGGGAATTGTCACGCCCAGGAATTGCTTTTGCGAAATTGAATGATATTGATCGTAAGCCTGCATTGATTTTATCTGCCGATCAGGATCTGCATTGCCACCATAAAAACGTGTGTTTGAAGTATCGGGCCCCGACCAGCTTATGCCGGTAAAAGTCTTGGCTAGCCCGGCCACATCTGCGTTCGAATAAGTTTCGATAGGGTTGCCATTACCATCCAGCCGGTTTGAGCCATCTAGATTGAGCTGGTAAAGGCCGATGGTAAAAAGCTGCATCACTTCCCGCGCAAAATTTTCGTCCGGGGTACTGCCGGTGGTAAGGTTTTCTTTGGCACTTCCCAGCGACGACAGGTAACGACCCATCATCGGCGAATACGTCACCGCTTCCAAAAGATCGCGATAATTGCCGAACGCTTTATCACCCAGGGTATCCATGTATTGCGCGGTACCGCGTGGATACGGAAATGACAAACTGCTATCAAGCGAAATCACGAATATTTCTGATAGGGTAAATGCCATGCGCTGCCGCAATTGATCATCACCTGTCACAAAATTTTTCCAGAGACTCCAGTTGAAACTTGTTTGCCCATTCTGCATATTGGCTGGCAAGGTTGCGAGGTACGCAACCGTGTTGGGGAGATGCAAGGTTTGCGGCGTTAAAAATTGGGTATTTAGCCAGGCATCGGGCGTCGATGCGGCCAGAGCATCAATATCCACCATGCGTGGGCCGAAAGTGGCTTGGGCGAGGAAACGCGAGGCGTCGGCTGATTTTGCGTAGGTGGCAGTTGAACCAGATATACACAGATTTGTATTCCCGCCCGCGACCGCAAAACGCGACAAGGGAAGGGACCTAGTTGCATTTGGAATTGAGTAACTGAACGTCCCGGTTTCACCATTCGCGAAGTTGAGCGTAAAGGTGCCAATGGCAGCGGACGCAGTCAGATTGGGCCCGCTGATCTGGCTGAATGGCATACCCGTGTTTACTTTGCCGACGCTGCCGGTAAATCGGGCGGGATTTGCAATATCCTGCGTGCCTAATCCGGTTAACCAAGAGGCGCGGCCTTGATCGTCGTAGCCATACCAGCCAAAAAATATCTGGTTTCCCTGATGTGATATCTGCACGCCCCAACCTGCGGCGCTCACCCCGCCCCACCATAAGTCTGTGTAGTTAATTGCACTTGCACGCGACGCGGCTTGCAGTGTGCAGGTTGGCGCACTGGAATTTCCACCAAAATTGAATGGCTCAAGAGCGGATTTGGTCTGCGTTACCGACCCGATTGTGTAGGTCAGGTTCAGCCGATTCGAGCTCGTCAAGGTGAGCGAGCCAGTACCCGATATAACCGGCACCGGATTTGCACTGGTGACGATTTGCGCAAACGGCAAACCCGTTCCCGAGATTAAATTACCTGCGCATACAGCTCCCGCAAACGCGCAATCCAGCGTATGCCATATCGGCACACTTTGATTGCTAAACGTGTACCAAATCGCAAAAGTACGGGTGCCTTGCTGCTGAATACTGAGGCCCCAGCCAGATTCGGCAGGCTTCCACCAGAAACCGACCTGATTGGCAGACTGGGCAACAGAGGTCGCACTTACCGACAGTAACGCTATCAACAACAAGCATGACATTAGTAATCCAGACAAGGCAGCGCGGGCAGATCGGATCGTGTTTGTCACCCTGTACAAATTGCTTTCAACCCGTCCTGCGCATAGTTGATCAACGAGCCCGATAAAATTTGAGTGCTTAAAAGTCATAGCGAAACCTCTTTTATTTAACTTTTACTGAATAAATACACGATACCAAAACCTTAACGCCAGAGGTGACGAAAAGATGAACAAAAGATGTAACGAGATACCAGTGCGTGTAACAAATTACCACCAACCTGCCCGAATAGGCTTACGTCGACATCACGTCTCGTCCCTTTAACGTTTTGCCGTATAACTTTTTGGCCTTATTGGACACCAGGCTTTCGATAGATCACGCCGTCGCGCATAACAAACTGCATTTTGCTCATCACCGAAATTTCTTTGGATGGATCGCCCGGCACCGCGACAATATCTGCCAACTTACCGACTTCCAAAGTGCCAATGTCACGTTCCAGTCCCATCACCATGGCGCCATTCAAGGTTGCAGCGCGAATTGCTTCCAGTGGCGGCATTCCCGCTTCAACCATGTACTCGAATTCTTTCGCGTTATCGCCATGCGGCGCGACACCTTGGTCGGTGCCGAAAGCAATCTTCACGCCTGCCTTGTATGCACGTGCGAACATGCCCTGAATTTGCGGCCCGATCGTGGCAGCTTTGGTGCGAATTATTTCGGGAAAATAACCTGCCAGCTTTGCCTTATCTGCGACAAAGCGACCTGCCGAAATCGTCGTGACCAACCATGTACCACGCGCCTTCATGAGCTGGATTGCCTCCTCATCCATATAAGTGCCATGTTCAATTGTTTGTACGCCCGCGCGAATCGCCCGCTTCATGCCGTCGGCGCCATGTGCATGGGTGGCCACCGGATAGCTGTAATCTTTCGCAGTCGACACAATCGCTGCGAGCTCTTCATCCGCTAGCAACGGCGCATCACCACTTCTGGCGAGCGACAGCACGCCGCCCGTTGTCGATATTTTGATCAGATCAAAACCTTCCTTGTAGCGCTGCCGAACCGCTCGCCGGGCCTCATCAGCGCCACTGATAATGCCGCGATCAGCGCCGGGATTACCCATTAAATCGATACGCAGTCCATTGGTTGGGTCGCCGTGACCGCCAGTAGATGTGATCATGCCAGCAGCCTGTATGCGGGGGCCTTGGGCCAAGCCTTGATTAATCGCGTTGCGCAACGCCACGCCAACCCCTGGCGGGCTGCCAAGATCGCGCACCGAGGTAAAACCCGCCATTAATGTTTTTTCCGCATTGCCAACAGCCCGTACGGCATAGTCGGCAGGATTAAATGAAAAGCCCTCGACGGTCGCATTCGGCGTCAGTGAGAATGCCAGATGAACATGCAAGTCAATCAACCCGGGCATGCAGGTCTGGTTGCGCAAATCAATGGTATTTGCGTCGGCGATCGTGATGTAGCCACGCTCAATCCTTACGATGCGCTTTTCCTCCACCACAATGGTGCGTTCTGTCAGCACTTCCAGTGCGCGTACATCAATCATCCGGCCACATTGAAGCACCGTCGTCGCAGCGTCCGCCAGATTGGCTGCGCATGAAATTACGCAAATACAAATTAACGTAATACGTCCCATAATAAAGTCTCCGGATGAAAAAATTAGTGTCCTGCCAACCCGATGCAGGCTCGCGATATAAATTAAAAGCCTAATATCGTGGGGTGCTTACAGCCATTTATGCTTCAAAAATCCCGTCAATCCCAGTGTTACGAAAAATGATGTGCCCTATTGAAATATTTGCCGGCGCTTTGCGGCATTATTTCTTTTTAAAAACGATGACATGCTGCCACGGCAAAATACTGGCTGTACGCTCCCAAAGCAGCGAATGCGTGAGCGCCTCCCGCTTAACTTGCGCCTCTGTCATCTTGTGCACTTCTTTGATCGGAACGCGCTGATCTTCCGCACGGTATTCCACAAATACGAGGCGACCACCCGGCCTCAGCGCGCTGATGATTGAGTCGATCACCTCATGCGGGAATTCAAGCTCGTGATAAACATCCACCATGATCGCCGAATCAATCGACTGCGACGCAAGCTTTACGTCGTTCTCGCTACTCAGTACCGGCTTGATATTTGAAAATTCAGCGCGCGCTGCCACGTCCTTCAACATCGAGACCATCTGTGGCTGTACGTCTACCGCGTAAACGACACCTTTCGGCCCCACCATCTTCGACATTAATCTTGAGTAGTAGCCCGTACCTGCGCCGATATCGGCCACCGCCATCCCGGCTTGCAAATTGAGCTCAGGTAACAATAAATCGGGCCGCTCCTCCCGACCGCGTTCTTCACGTTCCAGCCAGGCGGCCCCTTGCCAACCCATCACGCCAGCAATTTCGCGGCCCATATAAATCTTGCCAATGCCGTCGGCGCTGGGTTTCGCCGTTGTGTAGAGGCCAGCCTGAGATTGATCACTCCCCGAGGGGGTTGCAGCGCGAGTGCTTGTGTTGTCGCTGCATGAAGATAAGGGCACCGCTGAAAGTATTACGAGCACAGCGCGAATAATCTTTTGGCTAACCGTCGTTGAAAATTTGAAACTGGCCATAATTTACCCATGAAGATTTGATCCTCCTATTCTAAAGCGTAACCCGCGGCGCGCATAATCAACAAATCGCAAAACTGAATAAAGGCAACATCGTGGCAAATCACATTGAAAAATTCGACGCTATCGTTATCGGCACAGGGCAAGCGGGACCTGCATTAGCGGTGCGCCTGGCAAAATCGGGGCGCAAGACCGCAATTCTGGAACGCAAACTTTTCGGCGGCACCTGTGTGAATGTGGGTTGCGTCCCGACCAAGACGCTCATCGCAAGTGCCCGAGTGGCGCACATGGCGCGACGTGCAGCGGATTTTGGCGTAATGCTTGACGGCGGCTTTCATGTCGATATGAAAGCCGTAAAAGCGCGTAAGGACGGGGTGGTTAAACAATCAAACACCGGTGTTACCGATTGGTTAAAAGCGACGCCAAATCTCACGGTGATTGAAGGACATGGGCGATTTGAAAGTGCAACAACCGTCGGCGTGAACGATAGATTACTGGAGGCCAACGAGATTTTTATCAACGTCGGCGCGCGCGCCGCGGTGCCCGAAATTTCCGGCCTGCGCGAAATTGAATACTTCACCAATTCAAACATGATGGACGTTGATTTTTTGCCGGAGCACTTGGTCATCGTTGGCGGCAGCTATATCGGCCTGGAGTTTGCCCAAGCCTACCGACGATTCGGTAGCCGCGTCACCGTAATCGAGATGGGACCCCGCTTCATTGCGCGTGAAGACGAAGCTGTTTCAAAAGCCGTTGAAAAGATTCTTGAAGCTGAAAGCATCGGGATTCGACTCAATGCCAACTGCCTTGCCGTTTCGCGCAAAAATAACGGTGTTGCTGTGAACGTGACCTGCGACGGCGAAACTGAGGAAATCGTCGGTTCACACTTGCTACTTGCCGTCGGACGCAAACCCAATACCGATGACTTGGGTCTCGATAAAGCCGGTGTTACGGTTGACGCGCGCGGCTTCATCACTGTTGATGACCAACTCCGCACCAACATACCGGGCATCTGGGCGATGGGCGACGCCAACGGCCGCGGCGCATTTACACATACGGCATATAACGATTTCGAAATCGTCGCCGCGAATCTGCTCGACAATGACCCGCGCAAAGTGAGCGACCGTATTTTGACCTATGCGCTATTCATCGATCCACCACTTGCACGCGTTGGCATGACCGAACGCGAAGTGCGCGCCAGCGGCCGCAAAGCGCTGATTGGCAGAATGAACATGGCTCGCGTCGGTCGCGCACACGAACGCAGCGAAACACAAGGCATGATGAGCGTATTGGTTGATGCCGAAACAAAAAAAATTCTTGGTGCAGCACTGTTGGGGATCGAAGCCGATGAGGCGATTCACGCAATTATCGACGTGATGTACGCCGATAAGCCCTACACCGTGATTCAACGCGCGGTGCATATTCATCCGACGGTGTCGGAGCTGATTCCGACTTTGCTGGGGGATTTAAAAGAGTTTTTTTAACGCCAATCCACATCAAGGCACAGGCAGTCAACATCGATTCGTGGTCTTGCTTGCACTATATAGCGAGAAGAAGTTGACTCTACTTTCATCGATTTTCCCGGCGGCCAAATGCGGCACCGCAAGTGTCTAGCGGCATACGACTCTTCAAAACCCACTGCTCGGCTTCGCCGTTTGCGATATGTTTCGCTATCTCCGACGCGACACGAGAAATCAAGATGCTGAAATGCAAGTGCCTCGCTATCGGAATACATCTTGAGTGATCTAAATTCCTCAACTAAAACTTGCTAAGGTCGCACGCCATTACTTTAATTCGACGACATAAGCGCTAGATTAACCAACTCGAAGTCTTCGTACTCTTAACAAAAAAAGCGTTTGTCCGCCTTCGCGGTGTATAAAAAACATTCTCGCCGCGATATGGTTTGAAAGCTTCAACTGCGCAAAACACGATCCAGATCGGAAGACAGCAAACCTTCACCAGTGTAGCTAGGTGCACCGCTTTCGCTAGGCGTAATACTGCCCAAACGGACTGGCAATAAACACTGGCAACGGCACCGATTCCTGCCGGACAAATCCGCTACCCGCTTGTTTGCTGGGCTCCAGCTTTCCGTTGGCCAACAAATCGACCATGGTACAGATACCGGATGCGGTGGTGAGCTGGATCGCGGAGAGTAATTTGCCGCTTACTTTTTTGGCATAGATTTTTTTGGCGTAACTTTCCTGTGCGAGGCGGCCGTCACGATTTCCTGTCACGGAGACGAATACGAGTACGACATCCTGAAACGTAATCGGAATCGCGGTTTCCAAAACATCTTTTAATAATTCGCGACGCTCAGACAATCGCAAATCGTTGACGAGGATTTTCATGATGGCACAATGGCCTGGGTAGCGGACGGTTTTGTAGTTCAAATTTTGAACGCGACCCGCCAGCGATTCGCAGAGCGTTCCCAAGCCACCAGAGGTATTGAATGCTTCGTAATCCAGTCCGTCCATCGAAAAGTGCTCCAGCTCTTCCATCGGTGGCGTTTCTTTGATTTTGCCGTCGATGATTGCTTCACACGGGTTCAAATATTCGTTGATGAGGCCATCGGTGGACCACGTTAAATTATATTTGAGCGCGTTAGTCGGATAAATCGGCAATGCCCCCACCCGCATGTTGACGTCACGCAGCGTTTCAAATTTTTGCGTTAACTCGTTAGCCACCACAGAAATAAAGCCTGGTGCCAAGCCGCACTGCGGCATAAAAACCGTGCCCGCACCTTTGGCGATTTCTTTGACAACTTTGGTGCTTTCTACGTCTTCAGTCAAATCAAAATAATGTGCGTTGAGGTTGCGTGCGAGCTTGGCTAATTTTGCAGTCAAGTAAAACGGGCACGCTGAAATAACAACGTGAACCCCTTTCAATTGCACTGTTAAGTCATCGTTGGAAACGTCGGCCATCACCACTGTCGCACCCAAAGCTTTCATGGGAGCCAAACGTTCGGCGTCTTTATCCACCACGGTCAGCTTGTAACCACCGACTGATTGAAACAAGGTGACGATGGCTTCGCCTATTTTTCCTGAGCCGATAAGTGCAACATGCATCATGACGGTCATTCCTGAAAGTAATTTTGATTGAACTAATACCCAAAGTGTAATTTTTGCAGCATCAAATTCGTAGCTGCAAAAGTACCATTTGTTCGGTTAAAATTGCACACTACGTTAACGTTTTTATACACAATGCTAAATTTGCTCACTAATGCAGAGCGCGAGCTCCTTAATTTACTGCGAGCAGATGCGCGCGCCAGCGTGGCCGACATTGCCCGTCAGCTGGGACTGGCAAGAGCGACGGTGCAGGAGCGGATTCGCCGTCTTGAACAGAAAAGAGTGATTCAAGGCTATACGGTCCGCCTTGACCCTAGCTACAGCCGCAGCCGTGTCACGGCGCACACCTTGTTGCGAGTTGACGCCAAGAAAGCCGAGAAACTCTACGAAGTTCTCAGAAAAATGCCCTCGGTAAGTGGTGTTTATGCGTTATCAGGCGAATTCGATGCGCTGGCGGTGTTGCAGGCAGATACAACCGCTGAACTGGATGAGGCGCTGGATCAGCTAGGCAGGCAGGATGCAGTTGAGCGGACGCAGACATCCATTGTGCTGAGCGTGAAGTTTGAGCGTTGATGTTTGGTGGTGTGTCTGGTGACGATTGCGCACAAGGTTTGATATACTCCCTATGCAATGTTGGCCCAGTCCCCGCGCTGCAAGTCAATTACGACCTCGCTTATTTAAGCAAATACCCCCGCACCTAGACTGGCGTTCCCACACAAATCGGAGCGACAGGTTCGAAATATTCGAAAGTTTTCTTATGTCATTTTCCGCTCTCGGTTTATCCGAGCCGATCGTCCGTGCTGTTTCCGAACACGGCTACACCACACCTACGCCGATACAGTTGCAGGCGATTCCAGCTGTTCTAAATGGCGGCGACCTGCTCGCCGGCGCACAAACAGGGACCGGCAAAACCGCTGGGTTTACCCTACCCATCCTGCAACGCCTTGTTGCCAACCCACGTCCCGCAAATGCCGGAAAAAAAGTGATCCGCGTGCTGGTATTAACGCCAACGCGTGAGCTCGCTGCCCAAGTCGAGGAAAGTGTCCGCACGTATGGCAAGTACGCAGGCGTTAAATCCACCGTGATCTACGGCGGTGTCGGTATCAATCCGCAAATTTCCATACTGCGTCAGGGCGTCGATATTTTGGTCGCCACACCGGGG
>JAYVYF010000130.1:0-1862 GCA_043784585.1 Burkholderiales bacterium | reverse complement strand
TCCGGAAGATGTATTTAGGTCGGGCCACAAACGCCACACGTTAAATTAACATCACCGCCATCGAAAGGAAGGTAATAAGCAACTGAATGCAGATTTGGCAGATTCAATCTATCTACAGCCTGATTTCGTCGCTTGGCTTATTCTGCCGTCAGCGTGTCCGCCTTGGTGAACAGCCAGGTGCGGGTGATATGCAGCACATCGGTATCGCGCTTGATGTTGTCGGGGAATCGATCGTAGGGAGCGGCCAAATGCACGATCCGTTTGGCGGCCTCGTCTAACAGTTTGTGGCCGGAGGATTTATTGATCTGCACATCTTCCACTTCGCCGTTGGCTTTGATGGCGATGGTGAGCTGCAATGCGCCATAAAGTTTGCGTGACTTTGCTTCCTCGGGATAATTCAAATTGCCCACGCGCTCAATTTTTTGACGCCAGCTATCCACATAGCGCGCAAACCGATACTCGGTGGTGCGCGCGCCGATGAAAGTACGTTTGGGCCGCTGTTGATATGCTTCATACTCTCGGGAAATCGCCGCTTCCAAGCGCGAAATCGCCTCCGTTTTCTCGATCAAATCCGACGCTGATGGCGGGCTGGGTGAACCTGAAGGCTGGCTCGCCACTTCACCCTGCAATACTTTTGCCGATGATTTAGCTTGCGTCATCAGTGTTTTCATTTCCTGCTCAAGCTGCTTGATACGCACTTGCGCAGCGCGGGCTTCATTTTTAGCCGCTTGTTCAATCGCGGGCAGTGAGGTTTTCGCGCGCCGCGCCGCGTCCGTATTGCCGCCACCATCAAGATTGGCCTGCGCAAGCGCATCTGCCCTGGTTGGCGTCGTGAGCGATTTGGAGTTAACCAGCACCACGTCCATGACGTTATGAGGCGGTGCCAGCGCACTCGAATTGAGCAAGCCGAATGTCAGCAACAAATAGACAACGAGGGCGATTAAGAGATGCGCTGCAAGCGAGGCCAGCGTTGCCGTTTGCATCGGTATCGATAGCGCAATCGCGCGATGCACAGACAGAAATATGGGCGGCGGCGGGATCGCTGCCATTGCCGTAAGTTTGGCATTGATCTTTTTTCCGATGCGGGCATCGACTTGCTTTACCAGCTTGCGCGGCTTTTCAAGCATTGTTCACCGACCCAAAAAAAATCAAAGTCACCATTTGCGAATTTTAATGTGCTTTCGATGCTGATGCGAAGTTTTGCAGTAGTCATCGCATCGCTCCGTTTATCTTTCCTTTCCTCGCGCCATTTGTCGCTCCTTCTTTCAAATCGAAACCGTTTCATCTGTCGCCTGCGGCGCCAAGCTGAATTGCCCAGTAATCGCCCAGTAATCAATTTCGCCCACCACAACCTTGACGGGGCTTTTACCCGGCAACGCCGGGCTTTTATCGAGCTTTACGACCAGCGGCAACCAGCGAGCCCTCACCAGCTCATCGCGAATGAGGGTGCCGTCAAATTCGTGAATACCTTCCTGCTCTAAAAAGCGGAAACACCAATAACGTTCCAGTTCACGTTGAAACTCGGCATAAGCGTCATAAGTGACATCAAATTTCCGCACTATCTCGTTAAGTTCCGGCGAGCGCTTGGCAAACGGCGGCGGCTCAGACCGCAGCAGCGCAATCAGCTGTCGTTGATTGACCAGATCTACATAGCGACGTAGCGGTGACGACGACCACGCGTATTGAGCGACGCCCAATCCCTGGTGAGGTAGCGCTTCGGTGGTCATGCGGGTTTTCTGATTTTGCTGCGCGCGATAAATTGCGGCGACATTGTTATCGGCTAGTAATTTGCCCCATTCGCTATTCGCAAATATCATGAATTCAGACACCACGGTGTCAATCGGGCTGCCGCGCTGGCGCGG
>JAYVYF010000129.1:0-6086 GCA_043784585.1 Burkholderiales bacterium | reverse complement strand
AGGATGGCCAGACCACTCTGGCCGGGGGCTGGAAGGGGCTCGCTTAAACGGACACCGTGGTTTAGTATTTTTAAAGGTTCTGTCGCATTAAGCTTTTTTCGTCAACAAATAGCATTGATTTCATTGACTTTTTTCCCCTTGAAATTGCTTAATGCGACAGAACCCGACGAACTATCCAGCCTGTACGCCAGTTTATTTCGGCAGGCATGACCGCCCGAAGACTAAAAAAGCGTATTGGTAGTAGTGGTGGTCGTTACGTTTCGATCTTACGGCTCGGGTGGCCTCCCATTAGGCTGGCACGCAAATTGATCAAACACGCGGGCACGACCCAATGAACTGAATGAAATCCTCTAATGTTGCGAAGGCGATAACAATGCGAAAACTGGTCGGGATGGCGATGGTGCGCAACGAAGCAGATATTGTCGAATCATTCGTTCGTTACAACCTTAGGCTACTTGATGAGCTGGTAATGGTGGTGCACTCGTCAACCGACGAAACACTGCATATTGTTGAGCAACTCAAACACGAAGGCTTGCCAGTCATCATTCATCGTAACGAGGAGGTTGGCTTTGACGCCAAACGATGGGTCAATCAAGCTGCTCAAGAAATTTTTGCAACTCGGGGGGCAGATTTTTTATTCATGTTGGACGGCGATGAGTTTCTAAAATCGACTTCGCGCGCCTATTTAGAAGATGCTATCAGCGCAATTCCGATGGGTACCGCCGCGGCGCTGCGCTGGGAATCGTATGTGCCGATGCCGATTGACCTGCCCACCGAGCGCAATGTTATCAAGCGTATTCAATATCGCGCTGCAAAAGAGGCGAAGCCGATTTACAAAGTCACGTTATCCAAACGGTTTTATGAGGACGCCAACCTCGTTGTTGCGGTGGGCAATCATTCAGTCACGCAAGCCCATGCTGGCAAAATAATCCATGTGCCGCATGTGGCATTTCGCGGCGCGACGCTGGCCCACTTTCCGGTTCGTACTGAGGCCCAGCTCATTAGTAAAGCCCTGATTGGGGTGTGGGCAAGCTGGGTAGATCAGGGCGGTGTCAACAAGGACATGACTATAAACGTGCACTGGCAAAAGTTTTATCGGGAACTGATGGCCAGCGGCCAAATCTCGAGTGAGCGACTGCGCGATATCGCACTTGATTATCAACATGTACAGCAGAATAAAGGCGAGGCCATTAATAGGACGTTAATCCACGACCCTCTCGACATAGACTTCGAACTCAAATACACCCCAGCGCCTGCAACCACAGCGCTTGCCAGTGTTGCCCAATGGGTGGAACAGCTAATCGACAATCCGCAGGCAATCAACAGAGGTGACGATTCAACGTCGCTGCAAAATCGCGCGGCGGGCTAACCCTTAAAGCGGAGTATTGCAAGGAAGCGATCATCGAAAGGATGACACGCAGCCGGATTTTGATAATCGTTAGAGCGGTTATTGCAGCGACAAAAATGCAAAGTGCCCGCCCAGCTTTCCGTTCAGGCACCTTTATCGCCAAACACCGCTCCTCATGAGGAGTTCGAAAAACAACTCGCCATTATGACGACGCATCACGTCATCGCATGTCGGATTCCCATGCGAACCGTTGCTGATTTACCCAATGAGCAAATGGACGCACTAAAGATTTTGCTTCGCATTTGCCGAGGGTGCGGATGGCGTGCACATTAGGCTGACCCGGCGGTGCGCGTCAAGCTAGTTGTCGCCTCAACAGTTTCATTCAGGCTGCCTGTTTAAGTCCTGCGTCCGGTTCTTTCTGAACCCGCTTTTCGATGAACTGCGCTTCCAGATTCAGGTGAACGATCCGCACTGGTTGCCAGTTTCGCGTGGCACCGCTCCATCGCGGGGGATGTCGGTGTTTGGCTGCTTCATAAACCGCACTGCGGCGCAATAACAGCGCCGTGTCGACGCCCGCATGACGCTGACCCGGTGTGACGAATCCGATCGCGCTGTGACGATGCTCGTGGTTATACCACTGGACGAACCCACTGACCCACTGCCTGGCTGCGAGCAAACTGGCAAATGGTTGGCGTGGATAGCTGAGACAGTATTTCAACGTTTTGAACAGCGACTCCGAGCACGGGTTGTCGTTGCTCACCGCCGGCCGACTGAACGAAGGCGCCACGCCCAGCGCCTGCAGGGTAGCCAGCATCGTCGCGCCTTTCATCGGGCTGCCATTATCGGAATGCAGCGCGACCTGATTTGGCGTGATCTTCTCCCGCCTACAGATATCGCGCATCACTACAGCGGCCTGTTGGCTGCTTTCCGTTTCATAAACCTGCCAGCCAACGACCTTCCGGCTAAAGATGTCCATGAACAGATATAGGTAAAAGTAGATGCCATTGACGGGCCTGGCCAGGTACGTGATGTCCCCGCTGAAGAGTTCGTTGGGGGCTGTGGCCGACAGCGCGCGTGGCTTGCTGCGCGGTTGCGCCGGCCGTTCGGCGCCACGGTGTCTGAGCTGGTTTTCCATTTTCAGTACCCGGTGAAACGTCGATTCCGACGCCAGGTACTGCCCCTGGTCGGCCAGCCGGGTAACTGCACTCGCAGCGGCCGTTGATCGCCCCGCAACGCATCGCGCTGCCAGCGTTGCACCGTGCGTTCTGACCGGCAGATCACCGCGCAGGCCCGATCCTGGCGCGCGCCTCCTGCCATTGCCTCGCCCAAGAGGGCCATGACCTGGCTGCGCTCTACAAGGGAAGTCATTCGACCTCGTCCTCCCAGAGCGCCCGGAACTTTTTTTGCAGAATCAGCCGTGCTGCCGCCGCCAGGGCTTTTTCTTTGCGCGACAAGGCCCGCTCGAGCTGGTCGTTCTCGTCTTTGAGCGTGCGCATCTCGCGACTGCCTGCCGCCACACTTTTGCCGTTGACACAAAATGCCGCTTTCCAGGCCGTCAGATGATGGGCAAACAATCCGCGTTCGCGACACCACGCATTGAGCGCTTCACCCGATAGAGCATGCGTTTCTAGCAGCGCCAGCAACTGTTCTTCTGCACGCCAATCCTGCGGCCGCTTCTCCGGGATCACCGCAAGCTTGATGTTCGCTGCCGATCTGTTTCGCACCCAATGCTTCACGGTATGGTAGTTGACGTTCAGTTCTCGCGTGACCGATAAAATGCTGCGACTGCCACGGGAAAATACTTTTACCGGGGCTTGCTCGATGAATGCTTCAGAGTACGTCGATTTCATGTCCACCTAGATATTTAAAGATTAAATTTCGAGGCGACAACTAGGCTGACACAAGGGGGGAGTGCGAAGGGGCGCATGCGTTGGGCGCAATTGTTGAAGCGCGTGTTCGATATTGACATCGAGCGCTGCCCGCACTGCGGCGGGCAACTGAAGCTCGTCGCGGCCCTCGAGGATGCGGCCGCCATCGCCCGCCTCCTCACGCATCTGGGCCTGGCCGCGCAGCCGCCACCGCGCGCGCTGGCGAGACGAGTGGATCTGTTTCAGGCGGCGTGAGATGTAAAACCGGACTGGACGTTGACAGGGCTAGGGGAGGTGTGCGGACGGCGCTCGGGCAAACGCTCAGATGGCGTAGAATTCAGGCGCGCTGAGTGCGGAAATTGTCGGCGAGGTTGCGTGAGCCACGGGTTTTTAGAGGTTGCGCGCGCGTTTGACCGCTCAACGATCATCGGATACATTCAGGATTCTTGAAAAAGGGCGTTTGAAATTCCTATACGTCAATTTTCGGTATTTAGTTACTTTGCCGAGCCTACACAAACGAAATTGCAATTGGGGGTTTACTTATGCTGGAGGCAAAATGCAGCAACGCCTTTTGCCTCCAGCGAATACATTTACTTAAGATGCTTTTTTAATTCTTCTGATGCCTGTTGCATAGCCGAACGTGTCCCTGGAATCTGACTGATCACGTTTAACAATCCGAAATCATGAATCATGCCGTTGTAGCGCACTGCCGTAACCGCCACGCCCGCGGCGTCAAGCTTCCTAGCGTACGCTTCACCTTCTTCACGCAGGACATCGTTTTCAGCTGTTTGGATCAATACGGGCGGCAGACCTTTTAACTGCTCAGTTGTTGCAAGTAGCGGCGACGCGTAAATGCTCTTGCGTTGCGTAGCATCGGTTGTGTAATTGTCCCAGAACCACTTCATCATGTTCTTGGTTAAAAAGTGTCCGTCTGCAAACTGGTTATAAGAAGCATTATCAAAGCTGGCGTCAGTGACTGGCCAAAACAGCATCTGGAAACGAATATTCGGGCCGCCCTTGTCTTTCGCCATTAAGCTGACCACGGTTGCCATATTGCCGCCTACGCTGTTCCCTGCTACGGCTAAGCGCGAACCGTCAATATTGATTTCTTTGCCGTGCTCAGAAACCCATTTGGTCGCAGCATAGGCTTCGTTGATGGCTACCGGATAACGCGCTTCTGGCGATGGAGTGTAGTTTACAAATACTGCTGCCGCGCCAGACCCAGCCACCAAGTCACGAACAAAACGCTCATGGGTCGCAAAATCACCCAGTACCCAGCCGCCGCCATGGAAAAACATGAAAGCAGGAATGGCTTTCTTCATGCCGGCCGGCCGCACGATGGTCAGCTTAATTTTTTGACCATCAATAGTAATGGTCTTTTGGCTGATGTCGGCTTTGGGCAAATCGAGTTTTACGCCAGCTTGAGCACCGGCTAGCACCGCACGTGCATCTATCGGCGAAAGTTGCTCGATTGGTTTGCCGGTTCCGGACGCGAGCACATTTAAAAACGCTTGCGTATTATGCTCAACGGTCGGAATACCTTCAGCCATGGCGCTGTTGATCGCCAAACTGAGTATCGATGCAGAAATTATTTTAGTGAAATTTTTCATTTTATATCTCATAAATTGATTGATCATGAATATGAATTGACCTGTACAAACTGGATTACAGTACAGACAAACGAACATCGATATTGCCGCGAGTGGCGTTTGAGTAGGGACAAACAATATGCGCTTTTTGGACCAGCGATTCAGCATCGTCACGGTCCATTCCGGGCAGGGAAACTTGTAGATCCACTTCAATACCAAACCCGGTTGGGATTGGACCAATACCAACAACACCCGAGACTGAGACGTCAACCGGGAGTGCCACCTTGTCGCGGCTGGCGACAAATTTCATTGCTCCTAAAAAACAAGCGGAGTAGCCGGCAGCAAATAATTGCTCAGGGTTGGTGCCAACGTTGCCAGCACCACCAAGCTCGAGTGGCGTTGTCAGCTGAACATCCAGTACATTGTCCGAAGATACGGCACGTCCCTCACGGCCACCAGTGGCTTTTGCGTGGGCGCGATAAATAACTTTTTCTATTGACATAGGTTCCTTGGTTGTTGATTAAAAATGGGGCGATTTGGATATCCTGACAACTGTCCGGTTCGCCATAATCCGATATCAGTTGTTTACTATTTAATAGCGAACTATGTATTAGCTAATAAAATGGGAAATCTATTGGGCGTTTTTAATAAGATTGGTGCGGAGCATATCGAGTTGACTTTTACATAGCCTGAGCTGGGTGGGCGTACATTCGGCAGCACAAAATACCTGTTCAGGAACGGACCGCATTTGCTGCTTGAGCAACAGGCCTTTGCGCGTTAACGCAATGATGACCTGGCGCTCATCATTGGCCGCTCTAAGCCGTGTTATCAAGCCAGAAGACTCTATGCGCTTCAACAGCGGCGTCAGTGTTGCAGAGTCGAGAAAAAGACGTTCACCAATACCCGACACGGTTAGCTCATTATTTTCCCACAACACCATCATCACCAAATACTGCGGATAGGTCAGCCCTAGTGTGCGTAGCAATTTCCGGTACACCTTGTTCATTGCCAACCCAGCTGCATAGAGTGAGAAACACAACTGATCCTCCAGTAACAGCGTTGGCCTGAAGCTATTTGCTGCTGATGTAAGTGTTGATTTCATAGTTGGATTATATATAGCGTGCTATTTAATAGCAAGCATTTATTAAAGTCTAGCCGCTTAATGGCTTGAATGGCACCAAAATCAGATGAAAACGGTATGAGCAAAGGCAGGTGTTTCAGGCCTTTGCTTTCGTGTTTAACGCTGCACGGCCTTCGGCGCCGCCAGCGCACCTTTCGGTG
>JAYVYF010000128.1:0-3053 GCA_043784585.1 Burkholderiales bacterium | reverse complement strand
CCACAATCCTCACCGGCCACTCGGCAAAGCGATCAGAGAAGTTTTGAAAATGTTGCTCAGCGAGCAGTGTGGTGGGCACTAGAATCGCAACTTGTTTGCCTGCGTTCACGGCGATGAATGCGGCACGTAATGCGACTTCAGTTTTGCCAAATCCTACATCGCCACATACCAATCGATCCATCGGTTGCCCGCTGGTCATATCGGCCATCACGGCCTTGATCGCGGTCGCTTGATCGGGCGTCTCTTCGAATGGAAATGTCGCCGAGAAGGCATCAAATTCGTTTAGCTGCAATGGAAACGCAAAGCCTTTGCGGGCGGCGCGACGTGCGTAAAGATTTAGCAATTCAGCCGCGGTATCGCGCACTTGTTCAGCGGCGCGGCGTTTGGCTTTGTCCCACTGCCCGGAACCCAGGCGATGCAGCGGCGCGTTTTCAGGGTTGGCACCCGTGTACCGCGAAATGACGGAAAGCTGCGAAACGGGTACGAATAATTTATCACCTCGGTCGTAATGCAGCTCCATAAATTCCATGTTGCCCTCTCCCAGATCCATGTTGACCAAACCGACGTACCGGCCAATGCCGTGCGCGCTGTGAACGACTGGATCGCCCACGTTCACCTCGGCCAAATCACGCAGCATGCCGTCGGCGTTCACCTTCGATTTATCGCGGCGGCGGGTTTGTTTTACTTCGGATGCGTATAGTTCGTTCTCGGTGACGATGGCTAAATTTTCATCACCGATAATAAAGCCAGATTGTAGCGGGGAGGCAACAATAACTAAGTTGTGAGCAGTTACATTAAATGTAGAAAAGTCAAGCACTGGCGCGGCGTTGAGGCCATTCTCGGCGAGGAATTGGGCGATCGTTTCACGTCGCCCAAGGGTTTCAGCATTGATTAAAATGCGGCCATTAAAACTGGCAACGAAGGTACGAAAACGCGCAATTGGATCGGCTGCTTTTCGGTCGACTTCAATGGCGGCAACTGAAGTCGACGGGGCAAAGTTATTTTCGATTTTTTTGAATCGATTGAGCCCTGCAAATAGTTCATTAGTGGGCAGAAAAATATCCGCAGGCGGCAATAGCGGATGATCTTTGTCGCCTCGCAACAATTCATAACGCGATTTGGTGTCGGCCCAAAAAACATCTGCGCTGGCTTCCAGATCGCCGTGAATAAATATGTTGGTGGAAGTAGGCAAATAATCAAAAACAGTGGCGGTTTTTTTAAAAAACAGCGGCAAATAATATTCGATGCCGTTCGGCGCCATGCCGCCTGAAACGTCCTTGTACATGCGGCTCTTGGAAGGATCGCCTTCGAAGCGGTCGCGGAACGATTCACGAAAGCGGTGTTGCCCTTCTTTGTCGAGGGGAAACTCGCGCGCCGGCAACAGGCGGATTTCATTCACCGGATAAATACTGCGCTGCGTGTCTACATCAAAGGTGCGAATCGCTTCAATCTCGTCGCCGAAAAGATCAATCCGGTAAGGCACCGGGCTCCCCATCGGAAACAAATCAATCAGCCCGCCACGTACCGCGTATTCGCCCGGAGCCATCACTTGCTGCGTATTGGCATAACCTGCGCTCGACAAATCACTGCGCATTGATTCGAGATTGAGCTTGGTTTTTGTCCGCAGGAAAAACGAGCGACCCGCCAGATATTCGCGCGGTGCCAGCCGCGTCATCGCCGTGGTCACCGGCACGATACCAACATCAAACGCGCCTTGGGAAAATTGATATAAGGTCGCAAGCCGCTCACTGACCAGATCAGGATGCGGTGAAAAATGATCGTAGGGCAGGGTCTCCCAATCGGGCAGACGATGGACGCGAAGCTGCGGCGCGAGCCAGGCGATTTCTGACGTCAGCCGCTCAGCATCTTGCGCGTTGGAAGTAACGATGAAGAGCGGAATTTTTTGCGCGGCTGAAGCGCTTGAGTTTGCAACGCGCGCCAGAAAAAATGAATCGGCAGAACCGTGGGGAAGCATTTAAGACTTTGGAAAAGAGAAGAGTCAAAGGTGACGATAACGAGATTAGAAAGTTTGGATTTCGCTTGCTTGACTACGCAACTACAACAGCAATTTTGCTTACACTGCTTGCTATTTTCTCACGCCACGCCGCCGGCCCACTTTTATGTACCGCATTCCCCAGCGAATCGACCGCCACAATGACCGGCATATCTTTTACATCGAATTCATAAATAGCTTCCATACCCAAATCCTCAAAGGCCACCAAGCGCGAGGCCTTGATCGCTTTTGATACCAGATAGGCCGCACCGCCCACAGCAATAAAATAAGTTGCGCCCATTTTTTTGATTTCTTCAACCGTCGCCGCACCACGTTCGGATTTGCCGATCATGCCGATCAAGCCGGTTTTCTCCAGCATCGGCGCAGTGAATTTGTCCATGCGTGAGGCGGTGGTGGGGCCAGCGGGGCCGACGACTTCTTCACGGACGGCGTTGACCGGTCCGACGTAATAGATAATGCGGTTGGTAAAATCGGTTGGTAGTGTTTCACCGCGATTCATCATGTCTACCAGCCGACGGTGCGCGGCATCGCGTCCGGTCAAAATTTTACCGGTCAGCAGCACTCGATCACCCGCCCGCAGTTCACCCAATTGCTCGCGCGTGATGCCATCAATATTGACGCGTTTAGAAGTCGCTACATCCATCACCAACTTCGGCCAATCGTCCAGCGATGGTGGCGTGAGCACTGCAGGGCCCATGCCATCCAGCGTGAAATGAATATGACGTGTCGCCGCGCAATTTGGCAGGAGTGCGACAGGCTTTGAAGCGGCATGGGTGGGGTAGTCCACCACCTTGACATCCAGCACGGTGGACAGCCCGCCCAAGCCTTGTGCGCCGATACCGAGCGCGTTTACTTTGGTGAAGAGTTCGAGGCGCAATTCTTCTGCTCGATTGAGTTTGTCACCTGCGCGCCCACGCGCTTGCAGCTCGTAAATGTTGATGGGCTCCATCAGCGCCCATTTCGCCATCAGCATCGCTTTTTCAGGCGAGCCGCCAATGCCCAGTGACAAGATGCCCGGCGGACACCAATCTGCGCCCAT
>JAYVYF010000127.1:0-5571 GCA_043784585.1 Burkholderiales bacterium | reverse complement strand
ACGAAAATCCAACGCCTGGAGCTGTTCAACAATTAATGGCTGACAGCCCGCATCATCCGGCGTGATGGAAACGCGCGCGATTAGCTCACGGGCGAGCGCCACCGCGGGATGAACGACCGGCGTCACCTCGGCTTGTTCCATCAGGTGTGCGAGTTACTGCTCGCTGAGGTATTAACGGCCGCATTAACAGGCCCGATATGGGCACCATTGCGTGTTGCCAGCACCGGTCCAACACGATCTTCGACATATTTTCTCAACGCGGGCTTTAAGCGCAACAAGAAAAAAATTTCGGTCATCACAAACAACGGGCCAATGGCCAAACCCATCACATCGTCGGTAAACGCTGGCTTGACGCCCTCATATTTATGACCCAAAAATTGTAGCGCCCAACCCGCCGCAAAGATCACTGCGGCCAGTGTAAGGGCTATGGCGACGCTGGTTTTAGCCGTCACAAGCGAGGCAATGGCGGTCGTGACAAACAAGTAAATCGCCATCGCAAAGCCCAGCGGGCGATCCAATAGCAGGTAATAAATCATCGCGATAACCACTAGCAGCCAGCCCGCATGAACCGCGCCAAAACTGATTTGCGAAAATGCTAAGATCGCGCTGAACACAATCATCGGCACACCAATAAAATGGATATTGATATTACGCTGATCACGGTGATAGGCCGCGTATTGCGTGATGTGTTGCTCAAGCGTGCGCATTGAATTTCCGCCGAGGGTTTAGATAAAAAAAGCCCCTGATTGTCGCATTTAATGCGCAGCGCTAACAGCGCCGCAAATGAAACGTACCTAAAGCGACAATTGGATAGCGTTGTACAAAACCGCACCCAAAGCCACAGCATTATTCATTGTTATTTCGCCGCGCGCATCACCAGCGCCACGCCCACGGCGGTCAGCATTAAGCCGCCAATGCCGGGCCACGCAATTGATTCACCAAACAAAATAAACGCCATCAGCGCGGTAACACTGGGCGTCAAGAAGAACAGGCTGGCTACCTTTGATGCCGCCCCACGGCGAATCATCACGTACAGCAACCCGATGGCGCCGATCGATAGCACAATCGCGAGCCATAGAATCGAAAACATGAATTGCGGCGTCCAATCAATACGCATCGTTTCGAACATGAGCGCCAGCGCTAGCACCACCACACCGGTGGCGGAGTATTGGATAACGCCGCCCGTCCGTAAATCCATATTCGCGCAAAATCGCTTTTGATATAGCGTACCGAGCGTGATGCCGGTCAGGGCGACGCCGGCTATTCCCAGCGCCCCCCAGTTAGCCGCGCCTAGCGAATATTTGCTCACAATCACCAAAACGACGCCCGCTAGGCCGAGCGACATACCAAGCCACTGTTTAACGTTAAGTCGTTCGTTTAACAGGAGTTGCGCCAAGACCGCTGTCAGCACCGGTTGCAGGCCCGCGATCATGGCCACAAAACCGAGCGGCAGTTTTAGTGTGATCGCGTACAACACGCCCGATAAATAGGTGGCATGCACTAGCAGACCCGCAATGGCAATATGCGCGGCAGCCGGCAAACTGGCCGGCCACGGTGCCCGCATCGCGAGTGAGACGGTAGCAAGAATAGTCACCACGACCACCATTCGCACGAACGTCAGCGTGAAAGGCTCAGCAAAAGGAATGCCGTATTTGGAACCAATAAAGCCGGTGCTCCACAACATCACAAAAATTGCGGGCGCAAACGTTATCCAGGAAGAGCTGTTTTCGGATTTGGCGGCCATAAAGGAAACGTTTTTTAAGGGCGATGTGAGGCGGTGGGTAAAGTCAGCGCGAAGCACTCGATGCATGACGCGCAATTAGTTGCTCGGCAATTTTTAAAACAGGCAGAATATCAAACTCAGATTATGGGTGACGAATCATGTTTACAAACTTCAGACACTTTTGCATTAATGTCACAAACAGGGGCTTGGGCGACGGTGACCCGGACGACGCTGAAGAAAATATTTCGATCAACGGCGTGATCGGCGGGAGCGGCCCGCCGTTGCTGCTGTTACATGGTTACCCGCAAACACATTTAATCTGGCATCGGGTCGCACCGGCGCTCGCAGAACGTTTTACGGTGATTGCCACCGATCTGCGCGGCTATGGTGCCAGCAGCAAGCCGCCGGGCCGTTTGGACCATGCAAACTATTCAAAACGTGCCATGGCGCGCGATCAGGTCGAGGTGATGCAGCAGTTGGGCTTTGCCTCGTTTTACTTGTGCGGACATGATCGCGGCGCGCGCGTATCACACCGGCTTGCTGCGGATTATCCAAACAGCGTCAAGAAGATGATCTTGCTCGACATCTCGCCGACCTTGGCCATGTATGAGCAGACCTCGATGGAATTTGCGCGGGCTTATTGGTGGTGGTTTTTCCTGATTCAACCCACGCCTTTCCCCGAATCAATGGTGGCGGGCGCGCCCGATATTTATCTAAAGAAAAAAATCGGTTGGGGCCACGCCGGACTCAGCCCTTTTACCGAAGAAACATATGGAGCCTATTTGGCCTCGGTAAGCGATCCTGCGACCATGCACGGTATGTGCGAGGACTATCGCGCGGCAGCCTCCATTGATTTGGAACATGACCGCGCGGATCGCGCTGCTGGCAAGAAAATCAACTGTCCCTTGCTCATTCTGTGGGGCGAACATGGCGTGGTTAACCGCTGTTTCAAGCCGTTGGATGACTGGCATCGAGTTGCGGGTAACGTTAGCGGGCATACGCTGCCATGCGGGCATTATGTACCGGAGGAAGTACCTGCTTTATTGATTGAGGAAATGAAAACGTTCTTTTGTTAGCAAGCAATGAACTCGTCGTCAGGAGCGGCGTTCAGACCAGAAAAACTGGTTGGCGCCGCCAATGCTGCTGTTTGATGAAAATCAAGAAAGTTGTTGTATTAGCTTTTGTAAACGAAAACTCAGTCAGTGACGACTCACCTTCTAGTAGAATCTGGAGAAGTATAGTTATACACAGGCCTGAGCGTGATCGTAAAAACTTTTTGCAAACTAGAAAGGCAAGCTGATAATCGCATGTAAAACGCTGAGCACAAGCGAGCAGACAGGCTGAAAAGCAGCCGGATATGAGCAAGCAAACATAAATTGCCAGCCGCATGAAAACTATAATAATAAGGAGAATAGTTTGAATATTAGAAACCCAAAAGATTTCTGGTCAGGTGTGTTGTTTGCATCGATTGGATTTGCCTTCGCAATTATCGTCAAAGTTTACGAATACCCGATGGGCACCGCGAGCCGCATGGGCGCGGGCTATTTTCCTTTCTGGCTCGGCAATCTTTTGGGCGTGATGGGTTTGGTCATCATTGCCAAAGCCTGGGTGAGCGACGGCGGCCGCGTTAGTAAATTTGCATGGCGTCCGCTTCTATGGGTGCTATCGGCCTTCGTTATTTTCGGCCTGACCGCGAAGTGGCTGGGCTTGGTGATTGCGATCGTGTTGTTGGTGATGATCTCGTCGTTTGGAGGCCACGAGTTCCGCTGGAAAGAGGCATTGATTTCGAGCGCGATTCTAGCGGTCGGATCAGTCGCAGTATTCGTCTATGGCCTTAAACTGCCATTCCCGATTTGGCCAGAATTTTTAGGCTAGGGCAGACGATATGGAACAGCTACTCGCAAATCTTCAGCTGGGCTTTAGCGTCGCCCTCACGCTCAACAATTTATGGTACTGCCTGATTGGTTGTTTTTTGGGTACTCTGATCGGTGTACTGCCGGGCATTGGTCCGGTAGCCACCATCGCGATGTTGCTGCCCGCCACATTTGCACTGCCGCCAGAATCATCGCTCATCATGCTGGCCGGCATTTATTACGGCGCGCAGTATGGCGGCTCTACCACCGCGATTTTGATCAATATTCCGGGTGAATCTTCGTCGGTGGTGACCGCCCTCGATGGCTATCAGATGGCGCGACAAGGCCGCGCCGGCCCCGCCTTGGCAACCGCGGCGCTGGGTTCCTTTTTTGCGGGCACGGTTGCCACAATCTTGTTAGCGGTGGCGGCGCCACCGCTCGCGCAGTTGGCATTCAAATTTGGCCCCGCTGAATACTTTTCGTTAATGACATTAGGCCTGATCGCCGCCGTGGTACTGGCACATGGCTCGGTCATTAAAGCGATAGCGATGATTCTGCTGGGGCTGCTGCTTGGGCTGGTGGGCACCGATGTGAATTCCGGAATGGCACGGTTTAGCTTTGGCATCCCCGAGTTATCGGACGGCATTGGCTTTGTGGCGGTGGCGATGGGCGTTTTTGGTCTCGCCGAGATCATTAAAAATCTTGAACAAGTAGAAGGTGAACGCGAAGTTTTCCTGAATAAAGTTACCCATCTGTGGCCCACCAAGCAGGACTTTAAAGACGCGACGCCTGCGGTGTTGCGCGGCACTGCGCTGGGCTCGCTGCTCGGTATTTTGCCCGGCGGCGGCGCGGTACTGGCCTCGTTTGCGGCCTACACGCTGGAGAAAAAAATTGCCAAGGACCCGTCAAAATTTGGAAAAGGCGATATTCGCGGCGTGGCTTCGCCAGAGTCTGCTAATAATGCAGCGGCACAAACCTCATTCATCCCGCTGCTGACGCTCGGCATCCCGCCCAATCCGGTGATGGCACTGATGGTCGGCGCAATGATTATTCAGGGCATCCAGCCGGGCCCGCAAGTGATGGCAGAGCGCCCACAATTGTTTTGGGGCATGATCGCGTCAATGTGGGTCGGCAATTTGATGCTGGTAATTTTGAATTTGCCGCTGATCGGGATGTGGATCAAGCTGCTGACTGTGCCTTATCGGCTGCTGTATCCGGCCATTCTGGTGTTTTGTGCGATTGGCGTTTACTCGCTTTCAAACAGCCCTTTTGATGTAATCATTACAGCCGGATTCGGCTTCCTCGGCTACTTATTTGTGAAGCTGGAATGCGAGCCTGCGCCACTCTTGCTGGGCTTCATTCTGGGACCGATGATGGAGGAGAATTTGCGCCGCGCCATGTTGCTGTCGCGAGGCGATGCAGCCACCTTCGTCACGCGTCCACTTTCTGCGTTTTTACTGGCAGTGGCGGTATTGTTATTGATCGTTATCGCCCTCCCTGCGATCCGCAAAAAACGTGAAGAGGCGTTTGTTGAGGATTGACTAGCGACCGTTCATTTCATAAAAAGGCCCCGCCGTTGCGGGGCTTTTTTATGTTCTATAGCCCGTCTGACATCCGTTCTTCACCGCGTCGCGTAAAATAGCGACTAATCCCGTTGACTTATATATTGATATGACCCAGCAAAACACACCCACCCCGCCGCGTAAACCTGAGCCCCATGAATGTTGTGGCACCGGCTGCATACCCTGCGTCATGGATATTTACGAAGAAGAGCTATGGCAATACGAAAAAGATTTAAAGGCATGGAATCTCGCGCAGTCTGCAGATCCGCCGCCGCCAGTCTCTCAAGCTGAAAATGCAGGCGAGCCATCATGAGCTTCAATTTTGATTTTCCGCTGTCAGGCGCGTATTCTTCACAGCGCATGCCCGTCATGGCCAAAAACATTGTCGCCACCTCGCAACCGCTGGCGGCACAAGCCGGCCTGCAAATGCTTT
>JAYVYF010000126.1:0-3566 GCA_043784585.1 Burkholderiales bacterium | reverse complement strand
CAAATTTTTCGGTGAGCCTACTTTGGTACTTGATGATCTGATGCAGACTATTGACGGCAAAGGTGTCATTAATATTCTAGCCGCTGATAAATTGCTGTCCTGCCCGCGCCTGTATTCGACTTTTCTGCTGTGGATGCTGTCGGCGCTTTTCGAGAATATTTCCGAGGTGGGTGATCGCGACAAGCCGAGGCTGGTGTTCTTTTTTGATGAAGCGCATTTGCTGTTTAACGAAGCGCCGAAAGAATTACTGGAGAAGATTGAGCAGGTCGTGGGGTTGGTCCGCTCAAAAGGGATTGACGTTTATTTCGTGACACAAAACCCACTCGATATTCCCGACACGATTCTGGGCCAATTGGGCAATCGTGTTCAACACGCGTTGCGTGCCTTCACGCCGCGCGATCAAAAGGCAGTTAATGCGGCAGCGGAAACGTTTCGCACCAATCCAAAACTCGTTATTACGAAAGTAATTACCGAGCTTGCGGTAGGTGAAGTGCTGGTGTCATTTTTAGACGATAAGGGTCGCCCGACGATTGTTGAGCGTGCCTATGCTTGCCCACCGAATTCACAGATCGGCCCGATTACTGCTAAGCAACGCAGTGTCTTGTTGGCCAGCTCGCTGGTCGCCGGTCAATACGAAAAAACGATTGACCGTGAGTCCGCATTTGAAAAACTAAAAGGCCATCGCGGTGGCGAAGCCACACCTGCCACGCCAGCTGAGTCGGACGGCTTCGGCGGTATCTTTGGCAAGATCGGCGACGCGCTCAATGGTGGAGGCAAATCCAGGCGTGAGGCGGTGGTGCAGTCTGCGGTGAGGAGCGCGACACGGGCGATGGCGAGCGAAGCGGGTCGGCGGATTATTTGCGGCGTGTCGGGATCGATTTTTGGTGGGAAACGTTAGGATTGCGGCAATTTGGGCTAAATTAGCAGTCACGGGAGAATACAAAAATGGCAAAAAGAGAACCGGGTGAGCGCCGTCGCGCCATCCTGCATATGTTGGCCGAAATGCTGGAGCACCCAAAAGGTGAAAAAATTACCACCGCCCTTCTGGCGAAAAAACTGGACGTGTCTGAAGCTGCACTTTATCGCCATTTCGCCAGCAAGGCGCAGATGTTTGAGGGCTTGATTGAATTCATTGAAGAGACCGTTTTTTCGCTTGTCACCAAAATTCAGACCGATCCGCTCACTAAAGAAGATGGTATGAAGCAGCTCGAAAGTACGGTCGCGATGCTACTCAATTTTGCGCAAAAAAATATCGGCATGACCCGAGTGCTGATTGGTGACGCGCTGGTGAACGAGGATGAGCGTCTACAGGCGCGGATGAATCAACTGCATGATCGCCTTGAGGCATCGCTGCGCCAATCGGCGCGGCTTGCGGCGACGTCGGGCATTCTGCATGCCTCGCTGGATGCAAACGCCTATGCGAATGCGCTGATGGCCTACATCGTGGGGCGATGGCATCAGTTCGCAAAATCAGGTTTTAAACGCACGCCAACCGAAATGTGGTCGCAGCAGTGGCCAATTTTTTCGGGCTGATCTTTACATCATGCCGGTTGAATTTGATCCTGTCACCGAGCAACTGCAGGCCTACAACGCAGGCGATTTGGAACGTTTCATGGCCTGTTATGCGCAATATTGTGTGGTCGATGATGGTGCCGGTAATCACCTGCTCACGGGCCATGCCGAGATGAGGCCGCGCTATGACGCGCTATTTAAATCGTCGCCAAATCTGCATTGCGAAATTATTCGCCGCACGCGAATTGGCCATCACGTGATTGACGAAGAGCGGATCACGGGCCGGGTACCGGCGATGAACCATGCGGTGGTGATCTATCGCGTCAAGGATGGGCTGATTGAACACGTTCGCTTTCTGCGCGAGACCGATTGATTCGTTTCTTCACGGCGGGTGGTTCTACAAATCACTGGACACATTAATAGACACAGCGGTGGACACAATTTTAAGTCCAAAATTTGATGGCTGAATTAAGGCTCGAGACTGAGCGCTTGCTCGTCGCCTTGCCAAAGCCTGAAGATGCCGGGCTGGCGCTGCCCTTTTTTGAGATCAACCGCGCACACTTCGCGCCGTGGCGACCGCCCGAGCCTGAAGGGATGTTTACGCAGGCTTATTGGGATGCGCAGATCGCATTGATGCACGCCAGTTTTGAATCCGGAGTGCAAATTCGACTATGGATTTGGGCGAAAAATGATTCATCCAGAATAATTGGCACGATGGGTTTCTCGCAGATTTTTCGGGGGCCATTTTCCTCTTGCATGCTGGGCTATCAAATCTGCCAGTCTGCGGAGGGAAAAGGATTAATGCGCGAGGCGCTGCAGGCTGCGATTCAGTATATGTTTACGACGCAACGGTTACATCGTATTGCCGCTGGTTATCGGCCAGAAAATGTACGCAGCGGACGATTGCTGTCACGGCTCGGTTTCCATATTGACGGCTATTCAAAAAAATATCTTTTCATCGATGGCGACTGGCGAGATCATATTCTGACCAGCCGTATAAACGACACGTTTCAACCTGCCTGGCTTGTAAAGACTAATCCCTAGTGTAGCTGCGGCGTTTGGAAGGTTTTCGAGCCAGGAGGCCCGCCACTCCGTGGGTTTCAGTTCCGCCCATTTTATTCGCGATGCTGTTTTGGCTTGCCTAATGCCGCAGCGGGGAAGGGAGGCGGCAAAGCAGCCCCGCGCACGCTGAGTGCAATTTCCAACATGGTTTCGAGCCGTATAACGCGCTCGGTCAAATTCTCAATTTTCGCTTGCTGGGACTTCATTGCTGCGGTTTGCTGGGTAACCTTGTCCTCCAGCTTGATGATGGATACCAGTGCGCCCCAAATGCGATCGGTGACCCCCATATTGCTAGGCTGCGGCTTTTCTGGATCGACTGGCTTTGGCTTCCATGGCGGCGATGCGTTTATTGCTGGCCGTGATAAAGGCAACAGCATCATCAATTGATGCTGCAGCACGTTCAGCAGCCAGCTTTGCCGCATCCGCTAATGCCCCAAGCTCTGCTTCACTGTCGGCAGATTGAAATGCAGTCGCGCCGCGCCGCATTAGCTCAGAAACAGGCATGCCAAGTTTCTTTGCCTTGGCTGCAATAAAGTTTTTTTCTTTTGATGTTGCCTGAACCACAATTCGTTCAATCGCTGTTGCTGCCACATCATTCTCCAGATAATTATTTAACGCAATAATTTTATATGCACATGGACATTATATGTACATCATGGCTCGCGTCAAACCCCTGCGCGTCTACCGTTCTTCAAGTAGTGGCACAAATAATAGCCCCGCGTGTATGTGGGGGCTATTATTGATGGAACGAATGCCTACTTTTTGATGGGCTGGTATTTCAGGTTGACGCCTTAAAACCTAGACCTTGGAGCCTTTGCCTTGAAGTTTGCGCTCTCGAGCGTTCCCACCATCGACAAGCACTAGCAATTAAACAGCCGCTTTTTTCTTGCGCTTCATCAAACCCAGGCCAGCCAACCTAATGCCTCAAGTTGCGGCAGCAGCGCCGATCTAGCCCAGCGAATCAGCCCAAATATTTTTCGCCCACGTCATCG
>JAYVYF010000125.1:0-2130 GCA_043784585.1 Burkholderiales bacterium | reverse complement strand
ATTTGCTTTTTCATCTTCATATAATAAGCGACACGAGTTTCTTAAGCGCTTTTGTAAAATTATCCGTATTGTTTATGAGCCCGTAAACTCACCAAATCTTAATTTCTGTAACGGACGCCAGGATGCCAAACAATCAGACCTCTATTGCCGTTTTTGTAACGGGCGGTACTTTTGACAAAGAATATGACGAGCTAAGTGGCACCTTGTTTTTTAAAAACTCACATGTGAAAGAAATGCTCGCACTGGGCCGTTCGCTGGTTTCAACGCGCGTTGAAACACTGATGATGAAAGATAGCCTGGTGATGACGGATGCAGACCGGGACTTAATCGCAACAAAATGCAAATCTGCAACAGAGAAAAATATCGTGATCACGCATGGCACCGACACCATGGAAAACACCGCGCGCTATTTAGCACCTCGCGTGAGCAACAAAACCATCATCATCACCGGTGCCATGGTGCCCTATAAATTCGATTCTTCCGACGGCCAGTTCAATCTTGGTAGCGCGCTTGCTTACGCGCAATTACTGCCGGCGGGCGTGTACGTAGCAATGAATGGGCGCTTTTTTGAGTGGGATAATGTCAGAAAAAATAAAAAGGCAGGGTATTTTGAGGAACGAAAAAAGAGTCGTGTGTAAGTAAACGAGCCAGGGCACTTTTGTCGCCTTACAAAAACAAGTTATTGGGTTGCGTGACTACGGCGGTTCTAAAATGCTGGCTTAGCCGTGCAGAAATCGTCAATGGCAATGGCGAGACCTATAGCCTATCTGGCAAAACCGATGGCAGAGTTGCAATGTGGCTGATGGACGGCACCACCTCAACCAGCGGTGCTGGTTTTGATGTGGTCATCCCAACACTCACTATTTTTTAGGTTTGCTTGAACAATTGAAAAAACTGACGCGATACGGCCAGCTTTTCATTTCGGTCTTTTAAATGCAGCGTCAGTTTCTCCGGCCCTTCGCGCACAGCCCGGTCAACTGCGCTGGCGTTAACGATGGTGCCACGATGCACCTGCCAAAACAATTCCTCGTCCAAGCCCTCAATCAGTTCCCTCAATGGAATGCGCACCAGCGCCTCAGCATCTCTGGTCACAATGCGCGTGTATTTAGTGTCTGATTGGAAAAATAAAATGTCATCCACGTTGATCAAACGCGTTTGGTTGCCGAGCGAAGCGCGAATCCATTTCAGTTTGGGCGTGGTTGATTTTGCATCCCGATTCAGCAGCGTCTCGAGTAAGCCCGTCAAATCGCCAGTTACAGAATTCAATCGCTTTTTTAAACGCACGACAGTCGCAATCAGTCGTTCATCTTCCACCGGTTTCAGCAAATAATCGGCTGCACCATTTTCAAAGGCATTGACCGCGAATTCATCATAGGCGGTCACAAAAACAATGTGTGTTGAATCGTCCAATTCTGCTGCAACCTCCAGCCCGGTTTTGCCCGGCAAGCGAATATCGAGGAATGCAATCTGCGGCTTATGTTTCGCGATTAGCGAAGCCGCCTGACCGCCATTTTCTGCCACACCCACAATAATGAGCTCCGGCCACACCCGCGCAAGGGCAGCGCGCAGACGTTCGCGCATCAGTTTTTCGTCTTCCGCAATAATCGCAGTCGGCATTCATTCCTCCTTCACGCTAATTTTTTCACTGGGAACCATGAGCGTCGCAACGAACCCACGAGGCACGTTCGCCATCGTCTCCAGCGCAGCCCGCTCACCATAAATGGCATGAAGACGATCACGAATGTTACCGAGGCCCAAGCCACCTTCTAGACGATTCGCCAGGCCACCCGCTCGCGCCACGCCGCGCCCCGTGTCGCTGACGCGAATGGTGAGCGGTCCACCCACCGTGCGTTGCGCGACCACATCAATACGACCTCCTTGAGGCTGTGGTTCGAGTCCGTGCTTGATTGCGTTTTCAACCAGCGAAATCAGCATTGCGGGTGGAATACTTTCATTTGCCAGCACGCGAGGTAAATCAAGACTGAACTCAAGACGTTCATCCATGCGCGTTTTCATAATTAAAAGATACGACTCGACCATAATGAATTCGCGCTCAAGGGTAGTGCATTCTTCACGCAGGCCACTCAAGCCACCACGCAAAAAAGTGATCAGTTGCGTGGTCAACCTGGC
>JAYVYF010000124.1:0-5503 GCA_043784585.1 Burkholderiales bacterium | reverse complement strand
ACGTTGGTAACGTCGCCCATGTAGCCGGAACCGAGCGCTTCAATTAGACCGATCAAAATACCACCCAATACCGCGCCGCCTAAATTGCCTATCCCGCCTAACACCGCCGCTGAGAACGCTTTTAAACCAAGCAAAAATCCCATTTGATAATGGGCGATGCCGTAGTAGCTGCCGACCATCACGCCAGCCATCGCGCCAAGACCAGCGCCCACGATGAACGTAAAAGAGATTACGTTATTCACGTTGATTCCCATCAGCCCGGCGACCTGCTGATTTTGCGAGGTTGCGCGCATTGCGATGCCGATACGGGTCTTGTAGATTAACGCCAGTAGCCCGCCCATCATGGCGATAGATAAGGTGATGATGGCAATCTGCACATTGGTAATTGTAGCGCTACTCTCAGCCGAACCTAGATGGAAAGTTTGGGTGGGCACCACCTGCGGAAACGAAATGTAATTGCGACCCCAGATCAGCAGGGCCACGTGCTGCAAAATAATCGACACGCCAATAGCGGTGATGAGGGGAGCCAAACGTGGCGCCTTGCGCAGCGGCCGATAGGCAACACGCTCCACCGCATAGCCCACTGCCATACACGCCATGATCGCGGCCAAGACCGCAAGTAGCAGGATAATAATCGGCGGCGCACCTGAACCCGCCAAAGCGGTGATCACTGTAAAGGCGACCATCGCGCCGATCATCACTACTTCGCCATGGGCGAAATTAATGAGCTGGATAATGCCGTAAACCATGGTGTAGCCTAGTGCCACCACGGCGTATACGCAGCCGAGAGTGAGACCGTTGACGATTTGCTGTATGAGTGTATCCATCGATTTGAGTTTGCTGCCTCTTCTTTGATGCTTTAGGTTCTATATCTCGCCGATTCAATTGCAGATACGAGGGAAACCGGCTGGCGATCACACGATCGTGCGCAGCTAGCTTGACGTCCTGCAAATAAGCAAAAACGGCACCAAGTCATAAAGACTCGGTGCCGTTTTTTGATGACGACAGTGGCGTTACTTCTTCGGCGCTTCAACGGGTTTTGCAGCCGACTCGGCGGCTGGTGCGACCGGGGCGGCCGGGGCGGCTGGGGCGGCCGGGGCGGCCGGGGCGACTGGTGCAGCCGCCATTACAAACTTGGTCGAAACACCGTTTTTCACGATCGAAACGGGCACCAGCTTGCCACCTTCCATTTTGAAAATGGTGATTTCTGCACCTTTGCGATCACCTTTGGCATCAAATTCAACTTTGCCGGTGGCGCCTTCGAAGCTCACGTTGAAGATTTCGGGGCCAAATTTAGCGGGGTCAATTGAATCCGCTTTTTTCATGGCTTCAATCACCGCATTGGTCGCGTCGTAAAAAGCGGGGGCGTATTGCTTTACTTCACCAAATTTAGTGTTGAATGCACCCAGGAATTCTTTGCTGGCCGCAATCGCCGGCAAGCCGGCTTGTGAACAAACCAGGCCATTCGCCGCGTCGCCGGACAGCTTGAACATTTCTTCGGTACAGGCACCGTCACCAAAGACAAAAACTGCCTTGATGCCCAGCTCGCGAGCCTGTTTCAGCATCGGGCCACCAGTCTGATCCATACCGCCGTGGAAAATCACGTCAGGATTTTTGGCTTTGATTTTGGTCAGGATCGATTTGAAATCACTTTCAGTATCGGTGGTGCGCTCGCGGCCCAAAATGGTAATTTTGTCGGCCTTCAGTGTTTTCTCAACTTCATTGGCAAGGCCTTCACCATAGGCTGTTTTGTCATCAATCAGCGACACCTTCTTCGCCTTGAGCTCACCCGCGATATAGGCGGCAATAGCAGGGCCTTGTTGATCGTCACGCGCGACCGTGCGGAAGGTGTTTTTGAGGCCGCGTTCGGTGATCGTCGGATTGGTCGCAGAACCAGAAATCATCGGGATCGGTGGAACTGCTTTGGCGTAGATTTCCGACGCGGGCAAAGTCACGCCTGAATTCAGATGGCCAATGACCGCAACAACTTTGGCATCAACCAGTTTCTGTGCGACGGTGGTGCCCACCTTTGGATCACCCTGATCGTCCTCGGACATCATTTCGAATTTAATGGTCTTGCCGCCGATTTTGATTTTCTTGTCGTTCGCCTGCATCACCGCCAGCGCCACACCATTTTCATCATCTTTACCCAGATGCGGTGTTTTCACCGTCAGCGGACCGGCATGTGCGATCTTTACAACAACGGCTGCTTCAACCGCAGGTGCGGACGCCTTGGGGGCTTCCTGCTTGACTTCTTCCTTACCACAGCCAACGAGGCCCGCGGCAAGCATTGTGGCGAACATGATCTTATAAGACGTTTTCATGCGTAGATCTCCATGATGAAAGGTAAAAAAGTGAAAAACAAATAACCCGCGGGACAAAGCGAATAAGACAAATAGGACAGATTTTTTTGGAATCGACGATTATGATGATCGAAAATTACAGTTGTCAATCAATTCCCTGCGAATTCTATGAGGGAGCGGGCGAAACTGCCTAAACCGCCCTTTCCCGTTGTGATCAATCCAGTGGTCTGTCGGACCGCAAAGGACTTTTTACAAAATTGCGGCAAATACAAAATCGCCTGTCTATCTTTGATCCGTCGTTGACCAGCAATCCCGTTAACGATTAGGCATAATCAAGTGAATCGGGTAAGAATTTATTGAGGAGCGCATTATGGTGCTTGCTGTTATTGCCGTACTGATTTTAATTATGAAAATTGCTGAGTTCGGACCCGTGGCAACGTGGTCCTGGCTGTGGGTTTTAGCGCCTTTCTTGCTGCTGTTTGTGTGGTGGGAAGTCATTTGTCCGGCGATCGGCTGGGATAAAAAAAGCGCTGAACGCAAAATGGCGCGAGACATGAAGGCGGCTGAAGAACATAAGCGAAAGCAGCGTGGGTTTTAGTTAGCACGCGTCAAGTTCAAAATAGCTACTGCGCAGACAGTTTTCAGCTGCCAGGGCAATCCGATGAAGGCGGATATCTTGTCCGGTCTCGCCAACAATCATCAGCCCCACCGGCGCGTCGCCCACCCGATGAACCGGAATCGACCAGCACGGCCGGTTCAACACATTAAATGGGCCGCAATTTTGTAGCAGCAGGGTATTTACGCGCAAAAACGTTTCCTCGCTGGCATTCATTTCAGCGATGGTGGGCGCGATGATCGGCGAGGTGGGCGTCAGCAAAGCATCAAAGCGCGCGGTTGCCAGGTCGGCCGACGCAATTAATTGTTGTCGTAGCTGCACCAAATCATAGTAATCCGCGGCATTCATGTTTACACCGAGCAGTAATCGTTTATATACCCGGGGATCAAATTTCTCAGCAAAAAGCTTCAGGCGTTCCCGATGCAGCGCATACGCCTCAACGGCTGAAAAATTCACCTTGGCACTGCCACTTGCCTCTCGTTCGATCTCGGGAAATGAAAATTCTTCAATTGATGCGCCGTGCCGGGACAGGGTTGTAATTGCGCGTGCGAACGCCTCCGCTACCGGTGCCTGTAGATTGTCCAGCAGGCGCGTGGTGGGCACGCCCAGGCGCAGGCCCTTAAGGGTGTTGAGTCCATCCATACCACCTGCGCCCATTGCCGGGATCGACGATATTGGAGAAATATCTTTGCCCGCCATGATCGCGTCCAGCCACATGCAGCATCCAACCGAGTTTCCCAACGGCCCAATCGAATCACGCGTTGTCGAGAGCGGAAACGCACCCGCCAGGGGCACACGCGCCTGTGTGGGTTTAAATCCGGTAATGCCACACAGTGCAGCCGGAATTCGAACCGAGCCGCCTGTGTCAGAGCCAATGGTCGCCGCCGCCATATGATCGGCTACGCTCACCGCACCGCCCGAGGTGGAGCCGCCTGGGATGCGCTGGGTGGCACGGTCATAGGGATTCAGCGGCGTGCCGTAATGCGCGTTCATACCGTGGGCGCCATAAGCAAATTCAGTCATGTTGGTGCGGCCCACAATCACCGCACCCGCCGCGCGCAAACGCGCTATTGCCGGCGCATCGTAGCGCGCGGGCGGCGCATCGGCCAAAATGATCGAGCCTGCGCGGGTGATGTCCCCCGCCACATCAAACAAATCTTTGATCGAGATGGGAATGCCGGCCAGTGGCGAGGCCACCACACCGTGAGCGCGCTGCAAATCAGATGCCTGCGCACAGGCCAGCGCTGAGTCGGCATACACCTTGATGAAGGCGCGCTGACCTTCGCCAGACGGCTCTGCAATTTGCTCGAGGCAGTCGCGTGTTAATTTTTCAGCGGTGGTTTTACCCTCCACCAAATCGGCTGCGAGCTGGCTTAGTGTTCTCATGGCTGTCCTCATGGCTTAAAGGGCCGACTCAATAATTTCACCCTCGATGCTGATGGGAAAATTCACTGAATTTGCGATAAAACAATTGGCATGGGCCTTCGTATGGATGGCACGCGCCTCATCGGGATTGGTGCCAGGCGCCACGGTAATGCGTGGGTGCAACGTAACCTGTTGCATCGATATTTTTCCCGCCACACCGAATTCTCCCGCACCCAAATGGCCTGTTGCCCGATCTTCGTAACGCACAATGGTCATCTGCTTTTTCGCTGCAATCGCCAAGTAAGTCAGCATGTGACATTCGGAAAGCGACATAAGCAGCAATTCCTCCGGGTTATAGCGCATATCGTCGCCGCCAAAGACGGCAGGTGATGATGCGGCAATCTCGTGCTTGGCGGCGCTGCGCATAATGTTGTTGCGGGAGAAGTTGACGACGGGCGGCGTCGGCTGCGAGGCGTCTGCCGGGTAGACAAGTGTAATTTCAAAAACATGGGCATCAGACACGGCACACCTTTTAAATTAATTACTAATTATATTGGCGGATGTGGTTGCCAGACCACCGCTTGCTGGTTACTTCTTCTGTTCAGATCTTTTCTCACGCGATTGCCCTTCAGAGCCCCCGACGCATCAACGCGCGGAAATTCCTAGGAAAGCTGAGCCACGACCTGCTTGATTAAAAAATTGCCCCGCGATACGCCGCGCAAACCTAGCTGACAATTACTGATGGAATAAAAAACGGCAATTTGATTGCAGGCGGCGGCGCAGATCATTCCAGCCGCAAACCTCATGCACCGCCTCGTATTTAATATACCTGTTCCAATAGCGTGGCGGACGAGTTCCCATCGAGGCGCACCATCTGTAAAAATCCCGGAATAAACCACGATGACAGCAGGTAACGAAAATCTGCGTCAACTTGTTTAAGCTCAGCGTCCTTGCGTAGCGCATCAAGTAATTTTTCACGCATGATGACGATGGCCCGGGTGCCGCCCGGCGCGCGATCCAATCGTCGCAATAGCTTCTGTCGCGGTGGCTCCACTTGGACCGTAAGCGCCTCAAGATTACTCGAAGACGGTTCATGCGCGCAGGCCTGTGCGGCGGCCAACACGCGGGCTGGGTGGGGCGCGAACTCGCGCTTAAACGCCGCAAACCATTGCAGGCGGTGTGGCGCATCCAATACTGCGTACAAGGCTAGGGTCTGCTG
>JAYVYF010000123.1:0-5714 GCA_043784585.1 Burkholderiales bacterium | reverse complement strand
CGAGTGCGGTAGCCCTTGGTCAGCGTGTTCCACGGCGACACAGGCGCCTGACCTTCACCGGTACGGCCTTCACAACGGCGAGCATGGCGGGATTTGACGTGCTCACGAATCCCCTGTTTCAGCTGCGCGAGGGTTTTGGGTTTGGCCTTGGCGGCCTGGGCACTGGCACTGACGAGAAGCGGATTTTATTTTCGAGCAATGAATCGGGCATTTTCAACGTTTATACGATTCCTGTCACCGGGGGCAAGCCTTCAGCGCTGACGAAATCCACCACCGACAGCACCTATGCAGTGAGTTTTTTTTACGACAATGACCGCATTCTTTTCACCCGCGATAAAGGCGGCGACGAAAATAACCATGTGCTTGTACAAGAGCTGAACGGGACAGAAAAAGATCTCACGCCAGGGGAAAAATTAAAAGCGAATTTCTCAGGATGGCGGCCCGACGGGACCGCGTTTTACATCGCCACTAATGAGCGCGACGCAAAATTTTTTGACCTCTATAAATACGACGCAAAATCCTATGCGCGCACGATGATTTTTAAAAATGAAGGCCTGGCGGTACAAAATGCGAACCCGGCCGCCATTAGCCGCGACGAGCGCTGGATTGCGCTGAATAAACCCAACACCACCTCCGATAGCGACATTTATTTATATGACGCAACCACCCAAAAAACCCAATTCATCACACCGCACAAAGGTGCTGTAAGTTTTAGTGCGGCGACGTTTGATCCCGCCTCAAAGAAGCTGTTTTTTCTAAGCAATGAAACCGGTGAATTTACGGCGCTGCGGACTTATGATCTAGCGACGGGCGCAATCAAGGAACATCAAAAGGCGGATTGGGACGTGGTCTCAACCTATTTTTCGCCTGATGGACGATACCGTGTAACGTCGGTGAATCAGGATGGCAGCATCGCCGTGAATATCGTGGAAGCAGGCAAAAATAGCAGCAATAATATCGATAGCAGCAATAACGAAAAACCAGTCGCAATGCCAAAACTGGCTGGCGGCGAAATACGCGGTGTCACGTTCGGCAAAAGCGGAAATCGGATGGTGTACTACGTCAACGGTGATCGCTCGCCCAACAATTTATTTGTGCATGATTTCGCCATCAAAAAAACCACCCAATTAACCCACAGCCTTAACAAAGAAATCGATTCTAACGATCTGGTTGAAGCCGAAGTGGTGCGCTTTAGATCATTTGATGGCACGGTGATCCCATCGATTTACTACAAGCCACGTGGTGCATCGGCAAACAGCAAAGTTCCCGCGCTGGTTTGGGTTCACGGCGGACCGGGTGGGCAAACGACACGCGGCTATAGCGCGCAAATCCAATACTTGGTAAACCACGGATATGCGGTGCTCGGCATTAATAATCGGGGTAGCAGCGGTTATGGCAAAACGTTTTTCATGGCAGATGATCGCAAGCATGGCCGCGAGCCGCTGTGGGATTGCGTGGAAGCTAAAACCTACCTCGCCAGCCTGGGCTATGTTGATCCGGAACGCATCGGCATTATCGGCGGCAGCTATGGCGGGTACATGACGCTGGCAGCACTCGCATTCCGGCCTGAGGCATTCAAAGTCGGGGTGAATATTTTTGGAGTGAGCAACTGGATTCGCACACTTGAGAGCATTCCACCGTATTGGGAAGCGCAGCGCAAAGCGCTCTATGATGAAATTGGCGACCCGGTAAAAGACAAAGAATTTCTCATCGCCACCTCGCCACTATTCCATGCCAAAGAAATCCGCGCACCGCTGATGGTGATTCAAGGTGCAAACGATCCGCGCGTTATCAAACCTGAAAGTGACGATATTGTGGAGGCGGTCAGGAAAAATAATGTGCCGGTGGAGTATGTGGTGTTTCCTGATGAAGGCCACGGATTTTCAAAGAAGAAAAATCAGATGGAATCGAGCAAGCGCATTCTGGAATTTCTCGATAAATATTTAGCCCGCAATGCCAAAATGCCGACTTAAAAATAAATAGCGTGGCACAGAAAAGTGATCGCATGATCATTTTTCTAGAAGGTTCTGAACAACAAAAATAACAGTCACCAAAAGAATGGTCAAACTAGGGGATGATCACGATGAAAGATCTTAAGCAAGCAGACGAGAACGTATGGCTGGACCGCATGCAGCTGCATGCCGACCCGCTCGCGGACAACACAATGGCAGACATCATGGGGGCGTGGACACCCCCGGTGGTGAGCCTCGAATCAGGCGACATCGCCAACAATACCCGTGCCTGGATATCCGCCCTCAATCCGCAGTGGAAAAAAATTGAAGTCGTCAGCAAAATTTTGGGCGACTGGACTTCTAATCAGAATGTAAAGGCGTGGCAGCCCAGCCCCAGCCTTCCGCCAGTCATTGGTACGCCACTTCTAAAATATGTTGCGTCCAGCGGATCGCTTCCCGATTGGGCTGACCCCGCTAAAATGGCCCGCGCTGAAGAATTGTTTATGGATTACGGCGCGCTATCGGTCACATTATTATTTTGCGCGAGCCTGCCTGAGTGCTACGTTATTCCAGATCTTTCAGCAGTGCTGCACATATCAGGCCAACTTGAAAAGCACACTGATTACCGTGTCCGTTCGACTGGTGCCATGATTTTTCCGGTGATGATGCATGGCGGCTTGACTGATCCAGCTGGCGGCGGAGTGGCGCAAATATTTAAAGTGCGGCTAATTCACGCAACAATTCGAAATCTCATGCTGCGCAAAAATCCTGGCGCTGGGTTAATGTCAACCACGAACTCAACCACTACCATGGGTGCATCACCGCTCGCCACTGAGACCGCAGATATTGTGGCACCGCTCTCCGCGTTTTCAGGAGCATCCGGCATGTATCAAGTTTTGTTTGCGCATGGCTGGAATACGCATGCGGATGGGCTGCCCTGCAATCAGGAGGAATTGGCTTATACACTTCTCACTTTCAGCTATGTTTTTCTGCGCGGCATGCGCACGCTGGGTTTGCGCTTCTCAATGGCGGACGAAGAGGCCTACCTGCACACGTGGAATGTGGCAGGATCGCTGCTGGGTATCGAGCACGATTTGATGGCAGATACGATGGCTGAGGCAGCACTGCTTTTTACACGAATGCAAGCACGCGGGCGCGCGGATCAGCGTCGGCATACAAGCAAGCCAGATCCACGGCCTGACTTGGGCAATGCACTTGTCAAGGCGATGGAAAGTGTGATTCCGATTCGCATTCTAAAGTCATTTCCGTTGCTGATGACGCGCCATTTGGTAGGGACAGAAACGTCGAAAGACCTGGGCTTGAACGCTCACTCGCCGTGGTCATCACGGCTTTTGTTTTATGCGCTGCTGGCAGCATCCAGAGCAGTCGATAGCATGCTGCACATCGTATGGCCCGACTTTTCTATTACGCGTTTTTTAGTACGTGTTTTGGGCTATCGGCTGATTACTCAACTGATGATGGATCAAACCAGACCTTTAAAGCTCCCACAGGAGCTCATAAACCGTGTCAGCGATGTAGTGGCAAGCTGGAGTGACGATAAAAAAGCTCCGCGCTGGCTGAATAAAGTCGAAGATCGCTTGACTACGGCGGGCAGCTGGAGCGACGCACGACCACAATAACGAATCGGCCAAAATTCCGAACACCGTCCGCGCGCAGAACTCAAATATTGATTCGTACTATTGTGCCGGTGTCGTGCTTGTGGCACCTTCCGAATTCCGGAGTATTTCAATACTGATACGCTGCGCTATCATGTCCCTAGATGACGTTTCTCTATGACCTTTTTTCTTTAGTTCGCGCATGCGTTTTAACCTTTATATTTTTTATGTCATCGGATGTATATTCGCTCGCATATTCGTTTTCATGTTTATTAGTTTAGGTAGCTCGAACTTTCCGGCAGCGTTCAAAACGCGGCGCGCAAGTAGCGTAGTTTCAGCGATACCTAGGCTGACTTCGGTGAAAACGTGGGCTATTGCTATGGCCATGGTTACGGCCAGCGCTGGCCTGTCAATATCCGCGCACGCTGCACCTGATTCGCTTACTTCACCCGCCGCGCCGATCCCATCCGCTGCGCCAATCATCTCGCCGATCGTTGCACTTAACGCGCAGAGCGCCACTGTCGATCTGTGGCCATCAGCTACTTTTCTGCATGACCCGGAAAGCAAACTCACCATTACCGAGGCGATCGCCGAACCTGAAAAATTTACGGCGCTCAAGTCCGCCTACGCCACGCTAGGCATGCGGCAAAAGGTGATGTGGCTGCGCATACCTGTGTCACTCGCCGCAGGCGCGCAAGAAGGCTGGATTCTTGATATTGACTACGCGCTGTTAAATCGCGTCGACGTTTACGTGGTTCGCGAAGGAGGCATTGTGGGTCAGGCGCGGCTCGGGCTGTCGCAACCGTGGCAAGAGCGTCCGATTCAAAGTCGCTCATTATCGGTGGAGCTTAATTTCAAGGCTGGGGCAGCGCAAACGCTGATTATCCGCGTCGACACGCCTGGCGCGATGATCCTGCCCATCACGCTCAATTCACATTCGGCGTTTCACCAACGCGCACTTAACGAGCAAATGCTTCAGGGCTTGCTCACCAGTCTGGTGGTTTGCCTCCTGCTATACAGCTTGCTGCAATGGCTGAGTCTGCGTGAATCGTTATACATCAAATACGCGGCGCTGGTATTTAGCAGCGGACTATTCTCGATTCATTTTTTTGGTATCGGTGAGCAATATTTGTGGCCTAACAATGCGTGGCTGGGCAGCCATATGGCAGGCCTGAGTTCGTTGATCGCCGCGTTTGCCACGGCGTTGTTTGTAGAGGATGTGCTTGGCAACGATATGGGCCGAATATTGCGCATCGTTATGCGCGTGGTGGCCGGTGCTTTTGGAGTCACCGCCATTGGGCACGCATTGGATATAGTGGATATTTATGGCGTTAGCGTGGTAATGGCGGCGCTCAGTTTTATGCCGTCTCTGCTAGGCATACCAGGAGCAATTGCCAGATTACGGCGTGGCGATCAAACCGGCACGTACTTCATGGTCGCGTGGGCTGCGTATGCCACCGCAAGCTTCATTATGGTAGGCGTGGTGCGCGGCAATATTGGAGCTAATTTTTGGACATTGCATTCGTTTCAGCTTGGCGCGACGCTCGATATGCTGGTGTTTATGCGAATTGCGGTGTTGCGCTCAGCGGGAGTTCATAAAGCCGCACAACGTGCGACGGTGGAGCACGCCGCGCTTCTTTCGCTCGCCCACACCGATCCGCTGACGGGGCTGCTGAACCGGCGCGGACTACAGGCCACATTGCTCGCAGCGCTGCCAACGGCAACAGCCAACAATATTCTTGCCGTGTATTTACTCGATCTCGATCAGTTCAAACCCGTCAACGATCAGTATGGTCATGACGTGGGCGATGAGCTACTCGTTGTGGCGGCGAGCCGTTTGCGTGCCAGCATGCGTGCCGGGGATGTGGTCGCGCGACTGGGTGGCGATGAATTTGTCGTCATGGCGGGCGGCTTGCATAACGAGAAACAAGCGAGAGAACTCGGGCATCAATTACTCAATGCATTCCGTACGCCGTTCAGCTTGACCCAGCACACCTGTCAAGTCGGAATTACGATTGGCTATGCACTGGCCCCCGCGGACGGTAGCGACGCGTTGGGACTGCTCAAAAACGCAGACGCCGCAATGTATATGGGCAAGCAAAATGGTAAAAATTGTCTACGCAGAATTGGCATGACAACGTCATCA
>JAYVYF010000122.1:0-3157 GCA_043784585.1 Burkholderiales bacterium | reverse complement strand
GTCGTGCAACAACAGTCAAGTCACATCATTCCGATGCGCTCGCGCCGTGAACCCCGCCGCACCGAGCTTCGCCACAATCTCGTCCACATGCGCGGCGTTACGCGTTTTCAGCACAAATTCCACCTCGGCGCTCTGTACCGATAGATTCGTAAAGGTGCGCTGATGGTGGACTTCGTCAATGTTGGCGTTCGCATCGGCAATGACGCTCGTGATTTTGGCGAGTGCACCGGGGAGATCGCGTAGCTCGACTTTTATTCGCGCCAAACGACCCGAACGCACCATGCCGCGCTGGATAATTTCAGCGAGCATCAGCGGATCGATATTGCCGCCGCACAGCACCAGCCCGACGTGTTTGCCGACAAATCTTTCACGATGCTGCATCATTGCGGCGAGTGACGCCGCACCTGCACCCTCGACCACCGTTTTCTCGATTTCAAGCAGCATGACGATGGCTTCTTCGATGTCGCCTTCATCGACCAGCACAACATCGCCGACGCATTTTTTGACAATATCAAAGGTTAATTTTCCGGGTTCCCGGACCGCTATTCCCTCCGCAATAGTCGATGCACCAAAAACGGGCGTTTCGCCCTTTAAGGCCGCCAGCATGGAGGGGAAACGCGATGTTTCCACCCCTAATATTTCGATCTCAGGCTTGAGCGCTTTTGCCGCAATCGACATGCCACTAATTAAGCCGCCACCGCCGATTGCGATGCACAACATATCGAGCTGCGGTTGCGCTTCGAGCATTTCAAGCGCAATCGTGCCCTGCCCTGCAATTACTTTTTCGTCATCGTAGGGATGCACAAAAGTTAGCCCGCGCTGATCAGCCAATTGAAACGCATGCGCTTTGGCCTCATCAAAATCATCACCAAACAACACCACCTCGGCACCGTGGCGGCGCGTCATATCGACTTTCACATTGGGCGTAAAACGCGGCATCACAATCACACTGGGAACGCCCATACGCGTCGCGTGATACGACACGCCCTGCGCATGATTACCTGCGCTGGCCGCGATCACGCCCGCCCTGCGCTGTGAAGCGTTTAGAGAAGTTAATTTATTCAGCGCGCCGCGCTCCTTGAAGCTCGCGGTGAATTGATGATTTTCAAATTTAAGATAAACATTCGCACCGGTTATTTCGGACAGCGTGCGCGAATGCAAACACGGGGTGTTGGCAATGTGGCCGCTGATAACTTCACGGGCGGCTTGAATATCTGCTAGCGAGACTGAGGGCATTGGACTTAAATATTTCGAAAAAATTACCGCAAAAACTGATAATCAACATCCGGCTTCTTCCCTGACATCAAATCCGCCAACGCGCGACCCGACCCGCAGCCTTCAGTCCAGCCTAGCGTGCCGTGGCCTGTGTTCAAAAACAGATTGGGAAACTTGGTGCGACCGATCAGTGGGCAATTCGATGGCGTGGCCGGCCGTAATCCGGTCCAGTAGACTGGATTATCGTAATCGGCTGCGCCCGGAAATAATTCGCGCGCACGCTTCACCAATGCTTCAGTGCGGATCATCGACAAGTTTGTGCTGTAGCCATCGAGCTCCGCCGTGCCCGCGATACGCATGCGCTCACCGATACGTGAGAACACAATCTTCATTGCCTCGTCGGTCAGGCTAACCATCGGCGCACCGGAAAATCCTTGCGTCGATAGTGTCGCGGAATAACCTTTGGCCGGATACACCGGAATCGACATGCCGATTTGCTTCAGCATCAAATAACTGTAACTACCCATCGCGCATACATAGGCGTCGGCCTTCACGGTTTCAGTGTGACCGTTTGAATGACGCAATCTGAGGCCGCTGATTTTTTTATCATCCACTTCAATCGCCTCGATCGTCGCGCCGTATTTGAAGGTCACGCCCTTGGCCTCGCTTAAACCAGCCAGCTTCTGCGTGAAGGTATGCGCGTCACCTGATTCGTCGGTCGGCGCATAGGTGGCGCCCGCCAGCCGGTCGCGAATATGATGCAGCGCCGGCTCAATCGCAATCGCTTCTTCAGCCGTTTTTACTTCACGCTCAATACCATATTGAAGCAACAGTTTGGACGCGTCCTTGGCGGCCGTAAAATCATCTGCATTTGTATAGAACTGCAAAATACCTCGCGTCAGTTGATCGTATTCAATGCCGGTCTCTGCACGCATTTCTTTCATGGATTCGCGGCTGTACAAACCGAGATTGACCATTTCGCGAATGTTGTGTCGAAATCGCCACGGCAAGCACTCGACCAAAAACTGTGCGCCCCACATCCACTGATGCAAATCCATTTTTGGCCGAAACAGCAGCGGTGCATCATCTTTCAGCAGCCACTTCAGCACCTTCAGCGGCGCGCCTGGCGCGGCCCAAGGCTCCGATTGCGAAACCGAAATCTGCGCCCCATTGGCAAAGCTGGTCTCGAGACCGGCGGCGGGCTGCCGGTCAATCACCGAGACCTCATGACCCAGCTTCGCCAGATACCATGCGCTGGCCGTACCAATAATGCCCGCGCCCATGACAATAATCTTCATTCAAACGTGCTTTCTAATTCAAAATTCGAGCGGGAATACGCGTGAATTTTTACGAGACTTGATTATGAGCAAAAATAGCCCCCCAGCACGACACCAAGCCTATTAAAATTCCATCCTGTTCCACACTATAAGCGGCGTCTTTCATGCCCCACCAACTTACCAAACGCGTCATTGACGCAACCAGCTTCGATCCCACCGCAACCATGCTGCCCTTTACGGCCAACGGCTTGCTTGTCGGCTGGTTAAGGCAGGGTTTTGCGGCGCATCTTGAGGCATGGCCAGAAGCATTCAGCGTGCGGCCAAGGGGCATCAGCCTGATGGGCGATCATCTATCGGCTGAACATCGTAGCGCCGTCCTTGCAGAGATCATCGAATCGCTCGCCACACAAGAGGTCATTCGAGGGTGGCGTGGCGAGCAGGTCACGGTTGCTGAATCGTTTTATGCGCCATCGATTTTTTATATTGAACGCGCGGCGTCACTGTATTTTGGATTGACCATGTATGCCTCACATCTGAACGCCCTGGTCATGCGGAAGGGTACGCCGCACATGTGGCTCGCACGCCGCGCAGCCCACAAACATCAAGATCCTGGCAAACTCGATAACATCGCCGCAGGCCGCATTGCGCGTGGCTTTTCACCGATC
>JAYVYF010000121.1:0-4566 GCA_043784585.1 Burkholderiales bacterium | reverse complement strand
ACGACGCGCGTCCCGCATTCACCACGCCAGAAATTTTGCGCACGTCACTCGCGGCGGTGATTCTGCGCATGAAGGCGCTCGATTTGGGCGAGATTGCCGACTTCCCATTTATCGAACCGCCGTCGTCTCGCATGATCGAAGACGGTTATCGGCAACTGTTTGAATTGGGTGCGGTGGATGAAGCAAAAGCGCTGACGCCGCTTGGCTTCAGGCTGGCAAAATTCCCGGTAGACCCAGCACTAGCGCGGATGTTGGTCGCGGCGGCGACTGAATCAGCATTGAAAGAGGTGCTGATTATTGCCTCCGCGCTATCGGTGCAAGATCCGCGAAATCGTCCCCATGACAAGCAACAAGAATCGCAAATTGCGCATGAAAAATTCGTTAATCCACAGTCGGAATTTTTGGCCTTCATCAAAATGTGGGAATTCTATGATGAAGCGTTGAAACATAAAAAGTCGAATCGAAAATTCGATCAAATGCTGATTGAAAATTTCCTCTCGCCATTGCGCATGCGCGAATGGCGTGATGTGCATGCGCAATTGGCCGATATGGTGGCCGCGCAAAATATGAAGCTAAATGTTGTACCCGCACGCTTTGAAGAAATCCATCGGGCGCTGCTCACAGGTCTGCTGGCGAACGTCGGCACCAAGGCGATCGAGGGCGATCATTATCTGGGCACACGCGGATTGAAATTCCAATTGCCGCGTGCGCAGCAGCAACATGCGTCACAAAAAGCCACACGAATGAAATGGCTGATGGCGGCGGAGTTGACCGAGACAACGCGTGTTTATGCGCGCACGGTGGCATCGATTGAGCCGGAGTGGATCGAGCAACTGGCCGGCCATCTGGTCACGCGCACGCACCACGATCCCCATTGGGAACGCAAGAGCGGGCAGGTGGTTGCGTTCGAACAAGTCGCGTTGTATGGGCTGATTGTGAATCCACGCAAGCGCGTTCATTACGGCGCGATCAAGCCGATTGAGTCGCGTGAGATATTTATTCGCCAGGGCCTGGTCGCGGGCGAAGTGGATACGCACGGCAAATTTCTGCGTAACAACACGCGGCTGGTCGATGAAATTGAGGACATCGAAAGCAAGGCTCGCCGCCAGGATGTATTGATTGATGAAGATGAAATGGTCGCGCTTTACGACGCGATTATTCCCGCGGAAGTGGTCAACATGGCGGGCTTTGAGCGCTGGCGCAAAGAGGCGGAGCGTGCTAACGCGAATGTGCTGATGTTCTCGCGTGAACAGTTGATGCGTCGTGCGGCAACTGAAATCACGTTTGATCTCTTTCCAAAATCGCTCAAAACCCGCGGCGCAACATATCCGCTCAGCTACCGTTTCGAGCCCACGCATGCGCTCGATGGGGTGACGATTACGCTGCCGGTCGCGGTGCTGAATCAGGTGCCCGCCGCCCGATTTGATTGGCTGGTGATGGGGATGCTGCGCGAGAAAGTGGCGGCGGTCATCAAGACGCTGCCGCAACGGTTGCGCAGCCCGCTAGTGCCGGTACCGGATACGGTAAGCGAATTTATTGAGCATATTTTGAAGATGGAGGGCATGCGTGATTTGTCTGCTGCCGAGGCGCCGCTGACCGACGCGATCACCGCGTTTATAAAGCGCGCCAAAAATATTGATCCGCCGAAGGACGCGTGGGATTTATCTCGCGTCACAACTCATCTGAATATGAATTTCAAAATTGTCGATGCGGACGGCAAAGAGCTGGCAATGTCGCGCGATTTTGCGGCGCTGAAATTGCAATTCGCCGATGCGTCGCGCACGGTATTCTCTACCCTGCATAGCAACCGGCTGGAGCAGGATAACCTGACGCGCTGGCCGAATGAGCTGGACGAATTGCCTGCGACGATAAATTTCGAGAAATCCGGGATTCGCTATGACGGTTATCCGTCGTTGATGGATCACGGTAACGATGTGTCGATTCGCATTTTGGACGAGCCGCTGTTAGCCAAACACAACCACCGGCGCGGCTTGACAAGGCTTTTCATGCTGGAAGGCGCAGATCAAGCCAAGTTTGCCGAGCGTAGCATCAAGGTTTCGCCAATCGCCGCGTTTCAATTCGCCAGCTATTTTCCCGAAGCAAAAAACCATGCACAAGATGCGTTGCGAATGGAGCTCGTGTTCGCGGCGTTTGCGATGACGTTTGTGGATATCCATGACGAAAAAATTCGCAGCCGTCAGGAATTTATCGCCGCGCGTGACACCTTAAAATCCAAAGTCATTGCAAATAGCCAGGCGCTGGCGGCGGCCATGGACGAAGCGCTCATGCTGGCGGCCGAGATCAAAAAATTGCTTGATGAACGTTACGTGAAAGGTTGGGAGCATATCGGCCCTGACGTCGAAGCGCAGCTTAAAAATCTGTTCAGCAAAGAGTTTTTACGGGAAACGCGGGGCACCCAATTGCTGCACTATCCGCGATACCTGAAAGCCATTGCCATGCGTATCAACAAAGCGAAGCAGGGTGCAATGGAACGCGATCTGGAGCAATTTAAATCCGTGCGCCCGCTATGGCAGAATTGGCTGGGCGTAAAAAATCAGCTTGAAGCCGGGATTGCAGAATATCGCTGGTTGGTGGAAGAGCTGCGCGTGAGTTTGTTCGCACAAGAGTTGCGTACGCCGCTGCCGGTGAGCGTGAAGCGCGTGATGAAGGTGTGGGATGAGTTGCAGAAGTAGGTTTTGCTGCTTCCTCTTGAAAGGGGAAGGAGCGAGTCACCAACGCGGCGGAAAAAATAGCGAATTAATGAAATAGACGCGAGATAAAAGGTAAATATGAAATCCGAATCGTTCCACCGCCTGGCCAGCCGTATGGCCAATATCGTTCCTTTCGAGGTGATGGAGATTTCCAGCGCCGCGCGCAAGTTGGAGCGAGACGGCCACGATGTCATTCATATGGAAGTCGGCGAGCCAGATTTCCGCACGCCGCAGCCGATCATCGATGCCGCCATTGCTGCGCTCAATTCGCAACCGATGTATTACTCCTCGGCTATCGGCATGTTGCCGCTACGGGAGGCCATTGCTAATTTTTATCAAACCAAATACAACGTGACCGTATCGCCGGATCGCATCATTGTCACGGCGGGTTCCAGCGCGGCCTTGTTGATGACCATGGGTGTGCTGCTCAACCGCGGTGATGAAGTGCTGATGGCGGACCCGGGCTATCCCTGCAATCGCCACTATGTGCACGCCATGGACGGGATACCGAAATCGATTCCGGTCGGGCCTGAGTTTGCTTACCAGCTGGCAGCGTCGCATATCGAACAACATTGGGGTCCGCGAAGCGCCGCAGCGCTGGTGGCCACGCCGTCGAATCCGACGGGAACTTTGGTCTCCGATGCCGAACTGCGCGCCATTCACAAGGCCGTGACGGAGCGTGGTGGCACCCTGATTGTGGATGAGATTTACCAGGGCCTCACCTACGGCATCGAGCCCTCGACCGCGCTGTCGATCGCTGATGATATTTTTGTCACCAGCAGCTTCTCCAAATATTTTCAGATGACGGGCTGGCGTCTCGGCTGGGCGGTGGTGCCGGCGGCCTACGTGCGCGAGTTCGAAACCTTGGCGCAGCATCTGTTCATCTCGCCCTCGGCTCCCGCGCAATATGCTGCATTGGCCGCCTTTGATCCGCGCACCCTGGAGATTGTCGAAGCGCGGCGCAGTGAATTCAAGGCGCGTCGCGATTTCCTTATCCCCGCGCTGCGCGAACTGGGTTTTGGCATACCGGTGGTGCCCCAAGGCGCATTTTATATTTACGCGGACTCAACGAAATTAGGCGTGAGCAGTTTTGATTTGTCGCGCAAGATTCTCGCTCAAGCACATGTTGCACTCACACCGGGCAAAGATTTCGGCACGAATCACCCTGAACGTCATATTCGCATCGCGTATACGAATAAAATTCCGCGCTTGGCAGAGGCAATTGAGCGCATCCGGAAGATAGTATGAAAAAATTATTATGGCTGGGCATGGCGCTGCTTGGGTTTCAAACGCTTTCGCAAAGTGTGCTGGCTGAAGAGCGCACTGATCGTGCCATTTTTGAAAGAATTACCGTCAAAGCAAGTGTCGATGACGTGTGGCGGGCCTGGACCACCACCGAGGGCATCAAAACCTTTTTCGCCCCTGACGCGAGGGTGGAATTGCGTGTCGATGGGCCGTTTGAAATTTATATCAATCCACTCGCCGGGGCCGGGCAAAAGGGCGCGGATGACGCGCGCATCCTCGCGTTCCAGGATAAAAAAATGCTTACCTTCACCTGGAATGCGCCGCCGTTTTTGGCTGAGGCCCGCAAGCAGCGAACGGTGGTTATCGTTCGTTTTATCGCGCGCGGCGATTCGCTCACCGATGTCACCTTGCAGCACGTGGGCTGGGGTGAAGGGTCAGGTGACAAAGGTGCGGAATGGGATAAAGCGTTCGACTACTTCACCAAAGCGTGGCCGAGTGTCATGAAGAATTTGAAGAGGCGTTTCGATGATGGCCCGGTGGATTGGAAGCCGTGGCTGGAACAATTGAAACGCGGTCAGGCTTCTAATCAGAAGAGGTGAAGCAGGTAAAA
>JAYVYF010000120.1:0-14183 GCA_043784585.1 Burkholderiales bacterium | reverse complement strand
GAAAGCCACAACATGTCTTTTTGTGCTTCGTTAATCGCGCCATTCGGGATGCCGGCAGGAATCAAACGTAAATTAAATTGTGCGGCCAGGGTACCGATGGTGGAGGATGCATCCACACCAAATTGCTGGAGGATGCGCTCAAATTTGCTCGGCTCAGGCTCGATATAGGCTACGCGCACATCTTCCGGCAATTTCGCTTTGGCGGCAGCGGATTTAATCGCGTCGTTGAAGCTGCCAGTGCGATCAATCAACCCCCGCTCTTTGGCTTGCGCGCCGGTCCAGACGCGGCCTTGCGCCACGGCATCAATTTTCTCCGGCGTGGTTTTACGGGCTGTCGCGGCCTTGGTGGTGAATTCGTTGTATATATTGCTGATTGAGCCTTGAATCAGTTGCTCAAAGCGCGGATCGAGCGCGCGTCGTGGATCGTAACCGCCACCCAACCAAGTCGTGGTGTAGCCGCCCGTGTTTACGGATAATTTTTCAAGTGCTTTTTCGGCTGTCGGTAAAATCGCGAATACGCCAATGGAGCCGGTGATGGTGGTGACATCCGCAATTACTTCGTCTGCCGCCATCGAAATCCAGTAGCCACCGGATGCCGCAACGTTGCCCATCGACACCACCACGGGCTTGCCTGCCGTGCGGGTTAGTTCCAATTCGTGGCGAATGAGTTCGGAGCCAAAGGCGCTGCCGCCGGGCGAATTCACCCGCAGCACAATCGCCTTGATTTTGTCGTCATCGCGGGCACGGCGAATCAGCTCTGCGGTAGAGCGGCCACCAATGGCACCTGCAGGTGCTGCACCATCCGTGATTTCGCCCTCAGCCACGACCACACCAATGGCATCGCCCATGCCAAATGTCACTTTGGGTTTAACGCTGTCTAGGTACGCACCAAACGAGACCTGCCGAAATGTTTTTTGATCCGCATGCTCGTCGTCTTTAGCGCCGCGCTCAATCATCATCTGACGCATTTCATCGCGTGTTTTCAGGCTGTCGACCCACTTGCTTTGCAGCGCAAGCTTGGCCGCATTGTTGCCCGCGGCGGTGAATAGCTCAGGCAATTCGTTGATGGTTTTTGCGATGCTGCCCGCCGGCAATTTGCGCGCCGCTTCCACACCATCGGTATAGGTTTTCCACAAGGCGTCGTATAAAAAAGCATCGGATTCCATAGTCGCTTTTGAAGGCGCATTCGCAAAATAGGGCTCACCAAAATTTTTGTAGGTGCCTACGCGGATGACGTGCGCCGTGACGCCAATTTTATCCAGCGCATCGCGATAGTAATTTCGGTAGCGGCCAAAACCATCGATGTAGACCATTCCCATCGGGTGCAACATCACTTCGCTGGCATGCGCGGCTAAATAATATTGCTTTTGATCGAAATTGGAACCCCATGCCACCACTTGTTTGCCGCTGGCCTTGAAGCGTTCCAGCGCGGCAGCCACCTCCCGCAGATTGGCGAGGCCGGTATTAGAAAAATCATCCAGAATCAGCAATACGCGGTCAATTCGCTTATCTTTTGCGGCGGCATCCAGCACCATCAACACATCGCGCAATTGCGTTTGCGCGCCACCCTCATTACCCACGGCCTGCGCGGTAATCCGGTCACGCACACTGCCCGATTGTTGCTCCACCACCGGTCCGCTCAGGTTCAATACCAGCGCTGTTTTATCCTGCAGCTTCAGCTTGTCGCTGCTCAATAAGGCAATGATTAGAACGATAATGATGAGCAGGAAAATCAGGTTAAAAAGGGCTCTCCGGGAAGCATCGAGAAACGACCAGAAGCCGCTGATGATCCGATAAAGCGTCGAGGGACGTTTGCCTGGGGCCTGGGTGGGAGGAAGGGATGACATGGAATACTCCAGATATTGAATATGAGACTATTTGCAACGCCGATTGGTGTGGCCCTATGTTAACTTAGACACTAGAAAACGGGCGAAAATTGCGACGAACCGGGCAATTCAGGTCATAAACCCGGCCAAAGTCAAGTCTACGCGACGACCTCGGCTTCGTTCGCGGCATCAAGCTCGTCGGCTGATTCCAATAATGAGCCCACCGCGCGCTCGAACAGCGGTGTCGCTTCAAGGAATCGTGCACGACCGACGCGCAGCAGCCAGCGGAATAATTTCACGCTGATAATGGACGGCTTTGACATATCAACCAGGGTCAAGACAACGCTTGCTTCGTTTAGGCTCACCCAGTTTAATTTTGCGAGACTCGGTCGACCATAGAGATTGATTTCAATGGATATGCCACTCTTGAGGCGTGCAATAACGTCGGATATGTCGCCAGGCGACTCATTGGATACTGCGTAGACTGCTCCATTGGCCTCAGACTCATAGATGCTTGAGTCAACATCAGCGTCGTTTGCCGCCGGGCCTGCCGATAATCCAATCTGGCTTATTGATGCCACGTCGGCAACTGTTCTGATCGGATTAAAGTTGGTATCAAACAGGTCATCAATAACATTAATGTCGACGTTTAATTCGCGAATGGCATCTGCCAGCAACGCTGCGCTGAACTCGGGCACCTTTGTTGTTTCATCAGCCGCCGCATCGTCGGTGGGTGTGCGCACATCAAATTCGGTGTTATCGATGAATGCCGTAAAACGGTCTCGAATGAATGACAGCGGCGGCACGGTGCCGATCAAATTGATTGCTCTCAGTGCGCGGGTATGGCTGTCAATCAACCAGCCCAGAAAATCCTGCTGTTGTTGAATATCCCATTCAAGCATTGTCATGCCCTCACGCATCGTGGACAAAATGCCCGGCAACATGCTCAACAGATGTTTACGATCGACCTCGACAACTTTGGGCGCAATGCTCCAAATGAGGTCGGGCACCATCGACCGAAAATGTTTTGAATCCGCTACATCCGAGCGACCCGCACGCTCCACCACGTGCGCCCATGTGTGAACGATAAAATGCTGTAGTTTTGGATCGATTTTCAGGATCGATAAACCGTCGGCAATCATCGCGGTGATGCGCGCAAATTGCAGCGTGCGACTTTCGACACTCTCCATCGCCAGTACCGCACGCTCGACATCCTTGTCAGATGTGCGTAATTCACGCGCCACAAACTGGTCAAATTCATCCAGCATTTGCGCAAATATTTCGACCCGCTCTTCGGTATCAGCAAGCAGCGCTTCAACAATTCGACAAATCTCGGCGGTCAGATGTTTAGCACTTGGGTCAACCTGCCGCAAGCTGAGCGAGATGGAACCAATCCGGTTCACCAGCATCCGTGCGGGATGGCCTTTGTGGGTAAAGAAGGTGGGATCACGCAGCGCGGTTTTGAGCACCAGAAATTGCAATCGCCCCAGCTGCGCACGGACTTCGGCAGGCACTTCGGGATCGCGCAAAATAAATTCAAACAGCATCGCGACGATATCAATCGTCATCCGCTCCTGAACTGCGTCGGTGAGCTCGCTTAGCTGGGGACGCTGCTCCATGATGAGATTGCGGATGCTGCCGTCTTCAAGAAACATCTGCTCCACCGCAGGCGTCTCATCACGCATCATGCTGTGTACTGAACGGTTTAAACGCGCGCTGGCAATCGCCGTGGCCGGCCCATCAAATTCGGCCGTATCTTCGCGAGGCGGCGCGACACTATCGATACCGGTTAAAAATGCGCGGCGCAAAACACCGCCTGCCCGCTCGCCCGTCGATAACCACGCGGGTGCTGTTGAAGCCTGCGAGCCTGACTGATTCTGGCCGCTCATTAGCGGGTCCGCGTTGCCCTCCCCGCCAAAATCAGCCATTCCACCCGTGCCACCTATTCCATTCATTTCACCCATCTCCGGCCCGGTCAAACCACTTGGGTTTGCGGTCGTGCCGAATCCGCTAGCGGGCCCGCGACCGAAGCCGCTGGCTGGCCCACCCGCGACGCTGGATTCACCCGCGGCACCAATTCCGCCTTCGGTATGTGTGCCGCGAACCCACCCAATCAGGCGATCAATACGTCGCTGCGACTGAACTTGCTGCGCCTGCGCCTGAGCCTGGGCCTCAATAGCGGCCTGCGCCTGGGACAAAGCATCCTGCGACCCGCGTCTGGATTGGCGTCCACCCATGGTCGGCTCAACCCGCCCGCCGGGTTGCACGCGTTCATCCCTCAGTTGACCGCTGCTACTGTCAGGCCCAGCTGTATCCGCGCCAGCATTGGTGGTCGGCCCATGTTCGGCGCTCTTGCGAATTTTGAGCTGCAGTTGGGCAGCAATTCCGTGATGCGAAAGCAGCTCGTTGAGACCGCTATAGATGTCGCTAATACGATGAATCAAGCTTTCACATAACTGATCAGTCAGCGCCAGCGTAACGTCCGCCTGGACCTCGAGCATTTCGGCAGATTTACCAATACTGCGCGACATTACATACGGGCGAAACGGATTTTCACGCTCCTTGATATTTTCTTGCTCGAACAGTAACGCCATACGAATATTAAGATCGCGTAATTCCTCATCGGCCTCATCGCGGAATAGCTGCGTAATGCTGTCTATGCGCAATTCATCTTCAAACGCCGACACGTCCACCAGACTAAGCGTGACGGCTTTGGGCTTCGCGTTGCCCGACTGACGGAATGTGCTGTAGGCGGTTTGAAATCCGCGATTGAGCAATTGCTCGAGATTGCGTACCGCCAATGCCTTCAGCTGCGCATTGCGCGTGGTTAGCACCGAGCGCGCCTCAAGAAATCGGCGCTCGTCTGCTGACGACTTGGCTTGATCGGCTCTGGTGTAGAACGCGGTCACGCTACGATCAATCGCGGGCTGGAGTGATTCCGTGAAAGAACGCAGAAAATGTTCGCGTGTCACGGCTAATAAATCATTGCGATCCATAACACCCTTATTGATGCGCTTCGTGACGATTTTGTCAGCACGCAAGCTGCCAAGATTGGCTTTTTAAAACTATTTTCCCAATTATAGCGACGGTTGCAACAAACCGCTGCGTTTTCACACTTTCTCGCGCGCTTACGGTCGCACTCTCTCTCGCACTTCGCAACACTTTCTCGCACTTGATAGCAAACCGCTTGCCGCCCCCACACATCCATTAGTTGGCTTTAAAATTATCGGTCGCAATAACTTTTTTGGAGCCAAACATGCTGCAAGGATTACGCACCGTGATTTATCACGTGAACGATCTGGCCGCTGCCACCGCTTTTTATACGAAGGTAATGGGCGCGCCACCGTATCTCAACGAGCCGTTTTATGTGGGCTTTAAGGTCGGCGGATATGAACTGGGTCTGCTGCCGAGGGAGCGGGTGTTGCCACCTATTGGGGAACAAGGGATATTGTTGCCGAGCATTCGTGCCTGCTGACAACCGGCGCGCGCGCCAATGATGCGATCACGGATGTCGGCGAAGGCATCAAGACCGCGACAGTCATCGACCCATTTGGCAATGTCATCGGCATTATCGAAAATCCGCATTTTTGAAGGACAGTACGGCTTAGTTATGTGGTCAGCCGTTAAGGTTGAGAAGCTAAACTTCAATATAAACGCCCTTCTTCAAGGCATTTGTCGCCAAGGTGTCCGCTCCCAAGGGAGCTTTGCTTTCTGCTCGGCTTATATCTTCAATACTAGTTTGCCAAAATTTTCTCCTCTAAAGAGCTTCATCAGCGATTCGGGAAAAGTGTCGATACCCTCAACCACATGCTCTTTCGAGACCATTTTTTTTGCCGCCAGCCAGCCGCCTATTTCTATCGCGGCTTCTTTGTATTTCGGCGCGTAATCGAAAACAACAATGCCTTCCATACGCGCACGATTCACCAAGAGCGATAGATAATTTGCCGGGCCTTTCACGGCCTCAGTATTATTGTATTGAGAAATCGCGCCGCAGATGACGATGCGCGCATGCAGATTGATACGCGTTAACACTGCATCGAGTATATCTCCGCCGACATTATCGAAATAAATATCAACACCCCCTGGGCAATTTACCTTTAATGCTTTTTTGACGTCGTCAGCTTTGTAGTCGATGCAGGCGTCGAAACCTAGCGTATTCACAACGTAGTCACACTTATCTTTGCCGCCAGCGATGCCTACCGTCCGGCAACCTTTTATTTTTGCGATCTGGCCAACGGTTGAACCTACCGCGCCTGCGGCACCCGATACAACCAGCGTCTCGCCTGGCTTGGGTTGACCCACATCCATCAAACCCCAATAGGCGGTCATGCCAGGCATGCCCAAGACATTTAAATAGGTGGTCAACGGCGCAAGTGCGGAGTCAATCTTTGCAAAGCCTTTGCCGTCCGTGACGCAATAAGTCTGCACGTTAACCATTCCCGAAACATAATCGCCCGCCGCGAATTTTGGATGCTTCGATTCTATGACTTGTCCTACACCACCAGCGCGCATTACATCATTGAGCGCGACGGGCGCTATGTACGATTTTGCGTCATTCATCCAGCCGCGCATGGCCGGATCCAGCGACAGATACTCTACTTTTACGAGCATTTCTCCGTCTTGAATCAACGGAAGTACCTCATCGGTGAACGTAAAGTCACTACGCTTGGGCTCGCCTACCGGGCGAGTGACAAGACGAACGGCATGATTTGTAATGGTACTTTTTGATGCTTGCATGGGAATCTCCGCGATACCTGGTTAATATTATTCGGTTGATTCTATAAAAGTTTTTGGTCACGGACAGCCTGTCGGGCACAGCATAAACCCGCTTGACCCTACATGACGGGTTAAGGAATAGGCAACCAATTTTTGTGAAGCTGGCGCTAATTAAGCGGACGTCGCGTCGCCTTAAAAACAAACCGACTGCACGGAGACCGTGCAGTCGGTTAGCTGATTACTGCATAAAGCGAAAACCGCTTGAAACGGTGCGGCTTACTTCAAATGTGCGGAAACCAGTTTTGTCATTTCGAACATTGAAACAACTTTTTTACCGCCAAACACTGCTTTAAGCTTCTCGTCCGCGTTGATCATGCGCTTGTTAACGGGGTCTTGAAGTTTGTTCTTTTTGATGTATTCCCAAAGCTTCTTGGTCACTTCTGTACGTGGCATTGGCGATGTGCCGATCACCGCGCCCAGCATAGCGCTAACATTCATAGGCTTCATGAATGCGGCGTTAGGGGTGCGCTTTACCGCTGGCTTTTTTGCCGCTGCCGGCTTTTTAGCTGCAGGTGCTTTTGCAGCGGGCTTTTTTGCAGCCGACACTTTAGCCGCGGGTGCTTTCGCAGCGGGCTTTTTTGCAACGGGTTTCGTGGCCGCGGCGGGCTTCTTAGCGGCGGGTTTCTTTGCAGCAGGTTTCTTTGCAGCCATGTAAATCCTCCAGTCTATTGTCGAAGTGTTCCTAGGAACATGCGGCGGTGCGCTGATGTGTCATAGTGCATTTCCGTCTCACGGGGCCAAATATAACGCATTATTTGCAAATGCGCGCAAGTGTCTGCGGTATTGGTGCAATGGCTGAAAATACATATTTTCCCGTCATTGGTTCATCACGCTTCTTTTAAATCGTCTGCTGACGAAACTTAGGCTAAAAAATTCGTCCCTAAAAACAGAAAAAATCTCGCGACAGCCTTTTAGCAAAACCGACTCCTGTTTCGAATTTTTAATTTGCAATACACGACTTGCAACAATCAAACAATCCAATTTATTTTCCATGAACGCCTCCAGCACCGACAGTTTTCTGCAGCAGTTGCGCGGCCACAAGGCCATTAACGCATCGGAAGAAACGTATCGACTCGATACCATATCATTTGTCGAGCACCACCGCCGCGGATGGTGGCAACGCAGCAACCTTGTTGGACATGTCACCGCCGCGGCATGGGTCGTTAACGCCCAACACACGCAAGCATTGCTGCTGCACCACGCGAAACTTGATCGCTGGCTTCAGCCGGGTGGACACATTGACGATACCGATGGCAGCCCCGCTGATGGCGCGTTACGCGAGGCGATGGAGGAGACTCGCCTGCCTGCACTGTCGCTGGCAGACTTGAACTTGTTTGATGTCGATGTTCACACCATCCCGCAGCGCCTTGATGAGGCCGCGCACCTGCACTATGATGCGCGCTATCTGGTCGTGACAAAAAATAGCAACGTGACGCTGGGCAACGAATCGTTGGGCTTTCGATGGATCGCGCTGGATGAGATTGCGAATTCAAACATTGATGAAAGCATTATGCGGCTCGCAAAAAAAACACTTTTACTGGAACGAAACAAATGAATATTGCCGACCTTCGCAAAGATTACAAAGTTGCTTCACTTGCCAAAAGTGATGTCGCCGCTTCACCATTCGATCAATTTGAGAAATGGTTGAATGAGGCGCTGACTGCCCAGATACCTGAGGCCAACGCCATGACACTCGCGACCGTGGGTGCCGACCGGCGGCCGTCAACGCGCATCGTACTCATCAAGGGATTTGATCAACGCGGCCCGGTTTGGTTTACCAACTATCAAAGCCGAAAGGGACGCGAGCTGGCTGGAAACAAATTCGCGGCGCTGCAATTTCACTGGGTGGAACTGGAGCGTGTGGTGCGCATTGAGGGCCTAGTCGAAAAAATCAGCGATGAAGATAGCGATGCCTATTTCGATTCGCGACCGCTCGAATCACGAATCGGCGCCTGGGCGTCTCCGCAAAGCGAAGTCATTTCGTCACGAGCGGTGTTGGTGGGACGCGCCGCGGAATATGCTGCAAAATTCATGTTCAAACCGACCCGCCCACCGCATTGGGGCGGATACCGCTTGGTGCCCGACAAGTTCGAATTTTGGCAGGGCCGCTCAAGCCGTCTGCACGACCGAATCGTTTATAGCATCAACATTCACGATGTCGGGGGGTCAGAGAATTTGGACACTCGCTGGAAGATTGAGCGCTTGGCACCTTAACTAAAATCGCGGCGAACATTCACGGTTTGTAATAGTCAGGCAGCGCTTTCATGTAGGCAGGTAAATTCGGATTAGCCATCAGTCGTGGGAAAAAATCGGCGTCATCAATAGTGAGTAGCGGGCTTAATTTAGTCTCCTCAAAAGGCAATCCAAAGCGGCAGGCCAGCATCTGCCTAGCGTCGTCCGCTGTGGGCGGGTCACTCGGCTTCGTCTCTCCGCATAACAGCAGATCGCGACTGATTTGCTCAATCGAAACCCGTCTGGCGGTGTAGTCTGCGTCAAATTTCATGCCCTCTTGCAAGCGCGCGACGGTATCCCTGACGCTCATGATAGGTAGCGCAGTGTCGGGGCAGTTAGGCGCAATCGCTTTTTCACGACGTTTTTTCAGGGCCGCACCACGCGCACTGTCGGGTCTCGCCAGTAACTCCAAACCAGTGAAGCCGCCTCTGACAGTCTGAAGCAGGATGGCATCACCATAGAGCGCTTCGCCGCGTACAAACACCAGCGCAATATTATCTTCGGTGGCATCAATCAGATTACGGTATGGGGAACCAGTGGGATCAACAGCGGGGTCTGCATTGCGGCTATCCACAACAATCAAATCCGCTAAAAAGCCCGGTTGAATTTGTCCCAACTTGTCTGTCCAGTTCATCGCCTCGGCCGGACGACGTGTCACCATTTCGACTAATTCGCGATCTGTGAACGGCATTTTTAATTCATTTTTATTGACTAGGTCAGCGGCTTTCAGCTCTCCCAAAATAGACTTGCTGCCTGAGGGTGCCCAATCCGGCGCGATGCTGATGGAAATGCCCGACCGCCGCGCCGCATCAATATTGGCTGTCTTGCCATACAATATAAAATTGGACAGCGGCGACCAGACCAGTTTTGATTTCGCCTCCGCCATCTCTTTTAACTGTGGCTCCGTCAGTCCGACGCCATGTATTGCAATTAAATTAGGGCCTAACAATCCGCTTTGCTTGATATAGCGGAATTCGTCTGCCATCCTCGCGCTCGGCCCTTCCGCAAGGTGTACCACCAAGATACCCTTGGCGTATTCATCCTGAATTTTTTTCCACTCGTCTGCGTCACGACCGAGATCAACGCGGCTATTGGCCAAGCGCGAGGCAACCGGTGATGTTTCGATATTACGCACCAGACATTCGCTCTTCGCGTAAGGCTGACCAACACGCCCGCCCTGCAATGAGGTCGTGCCGCCCACTAAGGCTTTGTATTCGCCATAACGACCTATTTCCAAGCCGAGGTCATAATAATTGGCATTAGCCAGTACTTGCTGCGGATACGTGATGCGCTTGTTATAGTCGTCGTCGTACCAACGCCACTCATAACGATCTTTGTATTTTCGGGCGATTGGCAGCAGCGGATAGTGCGCGTATTCAGGATGGTTATGCAGGTCAATCATGCCGGGATAAATCACGCCGTTGGTGTTGATCACTGGAATGTTTTTGGCTTCGCGCGGCAGCAGCTCACCGCGCTTTAGAATTGCAACAATTTTTCCGTCGCGCAACCAGACCCGTGCGTCGGGAAACACATCACCTGCATCATTCATGGTCACGACCCTGCCCTGAATGATGATGTCCGCTCTGGCCGCGGAGCTTGAGATGATCGCTAATGCAGCAAAAGACACGTAAAAACTGGCGGAAAGCAAAAAATTCAAGGCAATCTCTCCCATTTTTGAACAACATATTTTAAAGTGTAAACATAGCATTTCTAAATCACAGCGCGCCTCTTGCAAAGCAACGCCATGTCCATACCTACGATTCCATTCGACTTATTAGGCGATCCTGTAAATGATAATAACGATATCAGCCTGACCAGTAACTCGCGCAAAAATGAGCCTGGCGCCAGACCGCCGCAATCAGCCGTTCCGGCCGCGCCCGCCACAGCCGAATCAATTGATATCGCACAAAAGCTTTCGCCACAAATTTATCTGGGTACATCTTCATGGTCATTCGCTGGCTGGGACGGCCTAATTTACACCGGCGCATTTTCAGACCAAAAGCTCGCGCGGGACGGCCTTCCCGCCTATGCACAACATCCGCTTTGTCGCACGGTAGGCATTGACCGAACATTTTATGCCCCTATTTCCGAGCGTGATTACGCACGCTATGCAAGCCAGGTCGATGATGGTTTTCGATTTCTGGTTAAAGCACCGATGGCGATTACCAGCTCATACATGCGGTCACATGAAGGTATTTTCAGCGACAGCCGTTACTTCCTCGATGTTGACTACGCCATCAACGAGTTTATCGCCCCGGCCACGGCAGGGCTCGGCATTAAAGCCGGCCCGCTGGTATTTCAATTTCCGCCGCAGGGTCGCCAGCAAACCCGTCGCCCTGACGCATGGATCAATCGACTTTATCGTTTTTTAAAAGCGCTGCCGCCCGGCTTTTTATATGCAGTCGAAATTCGCGATCCCGAATTGCTGACAGATCGGTTTTTAATGTGCCTCAAAACCACCGCCGTCAGGCTGTGTGTTGCTAGCCACGCCAATATGCCCGCACCACAGCAGCAAATCGAAATGATGAATCGAATACTGGAGCCAGGTGCATTGATTGCGCGTTGGAGCCTGCATTCGGGCTTTAAATATGCGGACGCAAAAACGCGTTACTTTCCGTTTAATCGATTGGTGGATGAAGATATGGAAAGTCGTGCCAGCCTAGCAGCGGCATGCTTGCGCGCGGTGGAGGGGAATCATCCCTCGTTTGTGATCATCAACAATAAGGCCGAGGGATCTGCGCCATTGAGTATTGAAAAATTGGCCGCACATATCGTCAACATCAAAGAAGTGCAATTAATGTAAATGCTGATGTTTAACGCTTTGATTGACCAAATTCGCTCGACTTACCGCATGGCTAAACGCGCTACCGCGAAGTCTGTGCCGTTGATTGATGACACCCTTTGGCGGCAGGCAATCGCGCCCTACCGCTCCACGCAGCGTCTGACCCAAGAAGAAAATCGGCGATTACGATTAATTGCCTCTGACTTTTTGTCGCGCAAAGCGATTATTGGTGCGGCTAATCTGGACATCACCGCACTGATGCAGGTTCAAATCGCCGCGCAAGCGAGTCTGTTGGTATTGGAGCTCGGCATTAATCAGTTCGATGATTGGTCAGAGGTTATTGTTTATCCCGGTAAATTTTCGCCCCGGCGCGAGACCACAGACCAACTCGGTCTGGTGCATTCGAGCCGCGACGTGTTGGCGGGTGAAGCATGGCTGGGCGGGCCGGTTGTACTGTCGTACGAGGATGTTGCACCGCCTGATGCGAGCCACCGCCAGTCCCATGCACATAATGTCGTTATCCACGAATTTGCCCATAAGCTGGACATGCGGAACGGCAACGCGAATGGCTTTCCACCGCTGCACAAAGGCATGAGTGCGGCTACGTGGAAACGCGATTTTATGGATGCATATCTGGACTTTTGCAAGCGCGTGGATGAGCAAAGTCAGTCTGCGCAACGGCCATCACGGCTTGAGCACATCACAGCCGAGGCTTTACCGATTGATCCGTACGGCAGTCAAAGCCCCGCTGAATTTTTTGCGGTAGCGTCGGAAACATTTTTTGAGCGCCCCGAACATCTGGCCAAAGGCTATCCGGCGGTCTATGCCCAACTCAAAGCGTTTTATAAACAAAACCCGCTTATGAGCTGAGAACGTGAACCGACAGAGTGAATACTGTAGTGGCCTAATAAAACCAGACCGCCCGATAGGTTGTTAAAACTGAAATGGTAAAACCCCGTGAGCAACCTGAAATCCAGAAGAGTATTCGGCACAGATTTCAAGCTACAAGTCGGGAAAATGGTTAAAACGCAAGGCTTGGGCGTTAGCCAAGTATGCAAAGACAGAAGTGGCTCCGCAATTCTGTACAGCCGTTTAAGTGGAAACGCTGGGATTACTGCTGGACCGAGGACGGTCTGGCGAGAAGGAGTATTTTATGCTCAAGAAGAAATCAGCCGTCGCCCAACGTCAGCGTCGCAAGCTTAGCGCCGACTGGAGGGGCTCAAAAATCCGGACGCCATGGATTGGCATGGTGTAGTTGCGAATCAGCTTTCCGCTTTTTTTGATTGCCGCATAAAGGCTGCATTGAAATCCATCGGCGATTGATTGCCCAAAGCGCTATGCCGACGGATGGTATTGTCCCCCAAGGGGACTTCCTGCGGGGCTTAGAACGATTCAATGTAATCAAAAATATTGGCACGCGCCTCAACGCGAGTTCGATACTCTTGGTGAGGCACTTGCTCTTTCTTCAAGCTCGCCCAGAAGCTCTCCATTGGCGCATTATCATCACAATTGCCGCGCCGACTCATTGATGCCGCCATGCCAAATTGTATCAATTGTTGCCGGTAATCTTGGTTCGCATATTGGCCACCAAGATCACTGCGGTGAATCAGGCCGTGTTTTGGCCGCTCTTGTTTGACCGCCATCCACGAGGCTTGTGAAACCAGTTCGGTACGCATGTGATCCTCCATGGCCCACCCGACAATTTTTTTGTTGAACAAACCTTTGATCGCCGCCACATACAGCCCGCCTTCGTCTGTTGGCACATAGGTGATGTCAGTGACCCACACCTGATTGGGTGCTGTGGCGCAATCAAACCGCTGTTCGAGCAGGTTGGGCGCAATTGGCAATGTGTGATTGCATCCGTGGTGCGGACAACCCGACGGCGGTATCGGCAGCGCAGCCCCAGACGAGCACGCATTCGTTTAATGGCCGACAACGATCGTGGATAACCCATCTCAGCGAATTCGCTACGGAGCCGCTTCGCCCCGTAACTCTCGCGACCTCGGGCGTGGGCGGCACGTGCCGCCGTTTCAAGTGCGACTGCATTCGGGTCAAGTTGTTGGCATCGTGTCTGCCATTCGTAGTAGCCTGACCTTGACACATTGAGCATCCGGCATAACACGCCGAGTCGACGGGTGCTATCGGGCGCGACGAGCTTGTCTTGAATAAACGCGTACTTCACTTGGACAGTTTCGCAAAGTACGCGGTGGCTTTTTCGGGGGGCCTCGGGCCATTAAGATGTCACGCTCCTCACCGGCGTTGGCCAGTTCACGTTTGAGGCGGCTGATTTCGGCCTGCAGTTCACCGACCGGCTGCGACCGAGGGGCGTCGATGGTGGCCAGCTTGCCCGCTTTCGCTTGTCTGACCCAATGGGAAAAGGTCTTGACGGATACGTCCAGCTTCAAGGCGGCAACGGTGATGCCTAGGTTGCTTTCAGTGACCCACTTTACAGCTTCAGCGCGATACTCGTTGGTGAATATACGTTTCAATATGGATGACATGTGTGACTCCTTGGTTTGGCAAAATGTACCCAATCCATGGCGTCCGTTTTAACGAGCCCCTTCCAC
>JAYVYF010000119.1:0-8275 GCA_043784585.1 Burkholderiales bacterium | reverse complement strand
CGAGACGTATTTCGTGGAGGCCGCAAGGGAAACTATTCTTTCCGGCGGCGCGATAAATTCGCCCCAGCTTTTGCAGCTTTCCGGCATTGGTAATCCCGCGCAGATCCACCCGCTTGGTATCATCCCAACGCACACTCTGATTGGGGTGGGCGAAAATTTGCAGGATCATTTGCAGCTACGAGTGGCGTTTAAAGTGCAAGGCGTTCGCACCCTCAACGAATCGGCCAATTCCTGGTTGGGCAAAGCGCAAATGGCGTGGCAATACGCGATGTTCCGGCGCGGACCGTTATCCATGGCACCATCGCAGCTGGGCGCGTTTGCAAAGTCCGACCCGTCACAGAAAACCGCCAACATTCAATTTCATATCCAGCCCTTGTCGCTCGATAAGTTTGGCGATCCGCCGCATAAATTCCCCGCGTTCACCTCCAGCGTGTGCAACTTGCGCCCCGAAAGCCGAGGCCACGTGCGTTTGAAAAGCGCTGATGCGCACCACCATCCGGCTATCACTTTGAATTATTTATCTGCGGAAGCAGATTGCAAGGTTGCGGTGAATGCGATCAAATTGACCCGCAGAATTGCTGCCGCTGCCGCGCTCGCAAAATATCAACCGCAAGAATTCATGCCTGGCCCCGCATTCAATACAGACGAGGAATTGGCGCGCGCAGCGGGTAGTATCGGCACCACCATTTTTCATCCGGTTGGCACCTGCAAAATGGGGCCGGCAGATGATGTGCGGGCAGTGGTTGATACGCGGTTGCGGGTTCACGGCGTGTCAGGCCTCAGGGTCGTGGATGCATCCATCATGCCAACGATTACCTCAGGCAATACCAACTCACCGACGATCATGATTGCCGAGCGAGCCAGCGCCATGATTATCGAAGATCAGCTGTACGAATCGGCGTCGATGCCGGCGGTGCACGGCTGACATCTGTAAAAAGTCAGTTGTGCCCGGTTAAACCGTGTGCTGCTAATGGCTTTACGCAGCGTGAGCAGAAAATAAACCTGACAAAACTCACGAAGCGGATGCTTTTTGCCGGTTCAATAAGGGGTTTTGTCACAGATCAGCGGACCACAAACCGTGAAAGATAGATATTCATCAAACTTTGTCCACGACAACTTTTGCTACGCAATCTATGGATAGCAGCCGAGTTGAAATAATCGCTAAGTACACTATGTTCTGCGTTATTATTTGCGATCGCAATTTATTCCACCTGACAACGCAGCCCAGGCGTTAATCCGGGCAATATATCTTCGTCAGAAAAATTTAATGGAGCACTACCATGCAACAAATATTGAAACAGTTATGGGTCGCAACAGCGCTTCTGTTTTTTAGCGCGAGTGCGGCGTTTGCGCAAACCATTTCTCCGGCCGTGAACTACACCGATATTTGGTGGGCCGGTGCTGCTGAATCAGGATGGGGCATCCAGATCACGCAACACAATGATGAAATGGTGGCCACTTGGTACACCTACGACGAGCAGGGCGCGCCCTTGTTTATTCTGCTTTCAGGTTGCGATGTTCAACGTTTCAACGGCTCGGTCTGTCGCGGTAATCTTTATCGATTCACTGGCACACCCTATAACGTACCGTTTGTAAAAGCCGACATTACGGCACCGATTGGGGTCGCGACGCTGACGTTCACGAGCGCCAACACGGCCACGTTTGGCTACCAAATTGGCGGCAAGTCAATCTTAAAATCGATCAGCCGATTTGGTTTCGGCTCGCGACTCGCCGATTTTCCGCGCGATTCGACCGATCTTTACTATCAGGCTGATGCGTCTGGCTGGGGCTTTTCGCTCGCGCAAAACGGCAGTAGCGTTTTCGGCGTCATTTATCACTATGACGTGGATCGCAAACCGATCTTCTTGACGTTCAACGAAAAAATTACAAACGGCGTGGCGGCTGGTAGCCTGCTGCGCACGCGTTCCAGCGGCAGCAACTATCTCACCCAAAATTGGCGCGCAGCGGATATTCCTCCCCCCGCTGTGGTGGGTAGTGCGATTGCCACTTTCACCATCGGCGGCGGGCTCACACTCGACTTCACCATCAGTGGTTTCAACCAAAAACGCCTGATGACGCGACTCCCATTCGGCAGCGGCCTACCGGTGGCATCCACCAAAGAAGCGTTCTGTGCGATCCCCAGAGCCGATCCAAAATATGGCGATAGGTTGGGCAGTCTCGACACCGAGAAAACATGGGTGCGTTCGTACATTGATGAAACCTATCTTTGGTACAACGAAGTGCCCAGTGTGTTGGCGGCGTCTTACCCTACGCCGTTGAATTACTTTGATGCGCTGAAAACATCGGCGCTGACCGCCACCGGTCGTCGTAAAGACGAATTTCACTTCTACCAAGACACGGCTAGTTATGAGGCAAGTTCACAATCCGGTGTTCAGGGTGGATATGGCGCAGTGTTTGCGTTTCTGCAAAATACGCCGCCGCGAAATCTGGTCGTCGCCTACGTGGGAGCGGGTTCACCTGCCGCAAACGCCGGTCTGCTGCGCGGCACCAGAATACTCAGCGTCGATGGGATTGATCTGGTATACGACAGCACGTCGGGTGGTATCGCCATTCTAAACGCCGGTCTTTTTCAGACGAAACCGGGCGAGACGCACACCTTTAGTGTGTTGGATTTAGGTGGCACCGCGCCGCGTACCGTCACGATGGTGTCTGCAAATGTCGCAATCGCGCCGGTTCAAAACGTGACGACGATTTCGACGAATAGCGGGACGGTGGGTTACATGCAATTCAACGCCTTCAATTTCCCATCCGAAGGCCAGCTGATCAACGCGTTCACGCAGTTGAGTGCTGCCGGGGTCACTGATTTGGTCATGGATATGCGCTATAACGGTGGCGGCCTGGTTTATATTTCAAGCCAGCTGGCCTATATGATCGCCGGGGCGGCGCGTACCAATAGCAAAATCTATGAGAAGCTGACCTATAGCGATAAACGGGTGGCGGACAACGCGGATCCGTCAAACGTCACACCTTTCTACGGCTTCGCGAGCGGCTTCGCCAATACCGGAACCTCGCCTAATGCGATGCTTCCCACACTCAACTTGGGGCGCGTGTATGTGCTCACCAGCTTTGGAACAGCATCCGCGAGCGAGGGCGTTATTAATGGATTGGAAGGTATCGGCGTGCAGGTAATTCGTGTTGGCACCACTACCCGCGGCAAGCCTTATGGTTTTGCGCCGACCGAGAATTGCAGCACCACGTATTTCTCGATCGAGTTCAAAGGCACCAACAACGTCGGCTTTGGTGATTATGCAGATGGCTTCACGCCGACTTGCACCATCGCGGACGACTTTACCAAGCCGCTGGGCGACCCTACCGAGGCGCGTCTCGAGGCGGCATTGAATTACCGCCAAACAGGCGTATGTCTCCCCCAAAAATCCGGGAAACGAAGTGCATTATCAGCAGACGGCAGTAACGCAGAACCGATGATCGTCAGACCTGCCTGGATGGAGAATAAAATTTTGCTGCCGAAAGACTTGCAGGGAACATTCAAGTAATCGCCAACAGTAACCAAAAGATCTGGCACCATAAAGTCTGCTGGCCGGTGAGCATCGCTTACCGGCCAGTTTTGTTTGGGCGGTTTAAAAAACTAGATACATGGGTAGCCATCGTTTTGGGCGCAATGAACGAAATTACCGCTACGCAGCTTAAAATACTGGTGATTTCAGCCGTATTTAAACGAATCAAATCGTGTTCGGAATGGTTCAGTTGATTCCTCATAAAACAGTGCCACGGTTCAGCGACAGCCTGCTTGCGTGGTATTTCGTTATCGTCTGGGGTTCTGGCTTTATCGCCACCAAAGCCGGTCTTCAATATGCGGCGCCGTTTACATTCTTGTCGCTGCGCTTCGCCGTGGGTATTGCGTTTCTGCTGCCGATTGCTCTCGTTTTAAAGCCCCGTTGGCCCGGCACGTATGCGGAATGGTTTCACCTCGTTGTCGCAGGGCTAATGATGTATGCGATTAATTTAGCGGGCAGCCACTATGCGCAATACCTCGGCATGTCGGCGGGCGTGGCGGCAATTATATTGGCCGCGCAACCTTTGCTGACCGCGATCATCGCGGCGGTCTGGCTGAGCGAACGACCGTCCAGGCGCCAATGGATCGGCGTGGCCGTTGGTCTTGCCGGGGTGGCGATGGTGGTGTGGCACAAGATAAACATTGCGGCCGTGGGGGTGGGCAGCCTGGTTGCGGTCGCGATTGCTTTGTTGGCGCTGACCGCAGGCACGCTGTATCAGCGTCGATTTTGTGCGAATGCCGATTTACGATCAAGCGCGTTGATCCAGTTCGCGGCGTGCTTGCTGGTGGTGGCTCCGCTGAGTTATGTGGTCGAGGGGGCGATGGTGACATGGTCGTGGACGCTGATGGTCGCGATTTTATTTTTGGTTATTTTTGCGTCAATTCTCGCGGTCAATGCCCTGCATATTTTAATGCGGCAAGGCGAGGCGGCCCGCGTATCCGGCATGCTCTATTTACCTCCGGTCGTGGCGGTTGCACTGGAGTGGCCGCTGTTTGGCGTGGTGCCCACCGCCACGTCGCTATTTGGCATCCTCGTGACCTGCGTAGGCGTTGCGCTAGCCGTCAGGCGTTAATGACCGCAAATTTCCCGCCAACCGCGTGAAACCTGCGAATCCTGGGTATGGTGGCAAAAGCCTGAAAGATGCGAAAATAGCCAGTGCGTCCGCTTCCCCTCATTATCATCCTGCTTGTGCTCGACCATATCGCGTTTAACGGCAGCCGCATTGCGGTTTCGTTGAATGCAATTTCGTTGAATGCCACGGCGTTCACGGTGGGCTCGCTGATGGCAGTCTACGCGCTGTTGCCCGCGATCCTATCGGTCAGTGCGGGCCGCTGGATTGACCGCATCGGCATCAATAAACCTATGCTGGTCGGGTCAGTCGGCGTCGGTGTGGGGGTGGTGACGCCTTTCATTATTCCAGGCCTGATAGCGCTTTACGTCACGGCGGTGTTGACCGGCGTGTCGTTTATGCTAATTAATGTTTCTGCCTACCATGCGGTGGGCGAAATGAGCTCGCCTGAAGATCGGCCGGTCAATTTTAGCTATGTGGCGCTGGGATTTTCCACCTCGTCGTTTATTGCGCCGATGATGTCCGGTATTGCCATAGATCAGCTCGGGTTTCGCGCAACTTTTCTGATTTTGGCGTTGTTCACGGTCCTGCCGGTGATTGCGCTCTCGGCACATCTTTTACCACCTGTCAAACTCCGCGAAGCCCATACGCTGGCCCCCGCCGGCGCTGTGTTCGATCTGTTGCGCGATCGTAATTTGCGTCACTTGTTTATTGCCATGGCGGTGCTGACGGTGGCCTGGGATGTGTACAGCTTTGCGATTCCGATTTACGGCTCAAAAATCGGTCTGTCAGCGTCCAAGATTGGCATTGTCATGGGCGCATTTGCAGCGGCAACGTTTGCCGTGCGTCTGGCTATGCCGTTTATCGTTAACCGTGTTCGACCGTGGACTATGCTCACTGCCGCGCTGTTGACGGCCGCCGTCAGTTATTGCGCACTACCGTTTACGCAAAGCGTAGGCGTGATGATGGCGCTAATGTTTTTGCTGGGGTTGGGCCTGGGAGCGCCGCAGCCAATGATTTTATCGTTACTGCACGAATCGGCCCCGATCGGGCGTGCAGGTGAGGCGTTAGGTTTGCGGACAACAATGATCAACACCAGCCAGACGGTGATGCCGCTCATTTTTGGAGCGGTCGGTGCGGCACTAGGAATCGCGCCGCTATTTTGGGCAATGGCGGCCGCTTTGCTTGCAGGCAGCTTTTTTGCGCATCGGTTGCGCAAATAACTTTTTTTTGACGGTGTTTGGTCAATATTGTTGGGTAAATGACTTGGCGAGCCTGTGGGCAAAAAATAAATATTGTTGCCCGGTTGATCTGTAAAACCGCTCAAACCAAGATTGAAAAAAGCTGAATTGCCCGCATAATCTTTCCATCAGTCAAACATCGGCTCCCATTTTTTTGTGTGCATCATTTGGCGTTACGACCGGCGTTGCTGAACTGTAAAAAGCATTGGGCAAGTGGCGGGCTTTAACAAATTGCGACAAATCAAGACCGACAGTGACGGCTATTATTTGGCGTTTATTTATTTATTTTTGGGGAATATATGAAGCGTATTTTCTTGTTTTTAGCCACCAACTTAGCGGTCATGATCGTGATTGGCGTGCTGACCAGTGCGCTGGGGGTTAACCGATTTTTAACCCAAAATGGGTTGAATTTGCCGATGTTGCTTGCGTTTTCGGCGGTAGTCGGTTTTGCAGGTTCGATTTTTTCGCTGTTAATTTCAAAATGGATGGCGAAATTCAGTACAGGCGCACAGGTCATCGAAACGCCTGCCAATGAAACCGAGCGCTGGCTGGTCGCGACAGTGCAACGGCTTGCCACTAAAGGCAATATCGGCATGCCGGAAGTCGCTATTTACGAGGGTGAGGCCAATGCGTTTGCCACCGGCGCATTCAAAAACTCGTCGCTGGTCGCAGTATCAACCGGCCTGCTGGCTTCAATGACCAAAGAAGAAGTGGAGGCGGTACTCGCCCATGAAGTTGCACATATTGTGAATGGCGATATGGTCACACTCACGCTGATTCAGGGTGTGGTGAATACATTTGTGGTTTTTTTCGCCAAAATTGTCGGCTACTTTGTCGATAGGGTGCTGTTAAAAAATGATCGCGATGGTCCCGGCATCGGTTATTACGTAGCCGACATCGCAGCGCAAATTGTGTTTGGTGTATTGGCGTCGATTATCGTCGCTTGGTTCTCCCGTAAGCGTGAGTTTCGCGCAGACGCGGGATCGGCGGCTTTGTTGGGCTCGCCACAACCGATGATCAAAGCGTTGGCTAGACTCGGTGGATTGGCACCCGGCGAATTACCAAAATCGATGGCTGCGTCTGGTATTTCTGACAAACCCGGCTTCATGGCGTTGTTCTCGACGCACCCGCCAATGGAGGAGCGGATCGCGGCCTTGCAGCAACGCGGGCAAGGTTAGTTTTCAATCCATACTGATAAGTCAAAAAAGGCCACATCATCGATGTGGCCTTTTTTATTGCTCTTGCCTAGTGTGGGTTTGCATCGAGCTAATTGGTGTGGCTTGGGTCCAATTGTGCCTCGTCCGGCTACTCAGATTCGCGCTTGAACACCGATTTTATTGAGCCCAATAAACCACTCTTTTTCTCTTCACGTGGTTCTGTGAGTGCAGATTTTAGCGGCGTGGCCACGTATAGCGGTACTTTTATGTTGCTCTTGCCAAATTGCCCCGTCACATTGGGATTAAACGTGGCGCGGCGGTTATAGCTGCTAAATGTGGATTCTTTGCCAATTAGCAGCGTCGCGAACGCTTCGAGTGCCACATCAGTCAGGCTATCGGGCTCCAGGGTATAAACGGTGGGGCCAAAATCTTCTACATTTTTCAATTTTAAGCGGATCGTGCCGCTTTCATAATCACCGACAATGTCGACACCGCAAATGATCTCGCAATTGATTGTGAAGGTCTCGCTGACAGTCACGCGGCGATCATTCTTCAGTGGATCAGACGCAAAGCGCATATTGTTTTGCCACAGCAAATCGCGAAATCGCTCGATGTGCTCTGCGTCGCGCTTGACGATCATTTGTTCGGGCTTGCTGCGCTTGAAATTAATCGCGAGATTTTCAAAATGCTCGCTCCCATCGCGGTGCGATGTCCTGAATTCGATCCGGTAGTCCATCTGCGACAGACCACTGATTTTACCGACTGTTTGCAAATCGTACTCGCTCGCGCAGGGTGGTTTGACCACGTTCAACTGCTTGAACAAATCATTCAAATAATAAAATGTTTTGCGCAATGCACGATCGACAGCCGCCGCATTCGCTTTCAACGATTGCGTCTGAACTGCTTGCTCGTTCTTTAACGTGTCAGCTTCTTTTTTCAGATCATCAAGCAGACCCATGAGTTCTCCAGAAATTCAATATTCGAGTTGCCATTATGATGTTGTAAGTGCGCTAACCAACCTGAGCATGTTTAGCCTGTATCTTATCGCAGCGTGCTCGGAAAGTCAGCCCCCAACAGGTGTTTCATCAGTCGCAGTTGCGTTGAGATGTGTGTTGAACCGCCAGCACCATGATGTTAACTAATTGATATTGATGAGTGCAGCTAAAAGAAATATTGTTGAGCGCTGTCAATTTTTGCGTGACTTTTTAGGATGTCGAAATTGTTGAAAATAGGTGCGGTGATAAATGAGGAAGTGCAAATGAAGCAGAAGCG
>JAYVYF010000118.1:0-12525 GCA_043784585.1 Burkholderiales bacterium | reverse complement strand
TATTTTACCAAATTGCCCGCAAACAATTGTTTGCAGTTAAAAATATAAATAATGCTATTTCTGTCACGATTATTGCCATTAGCTCCTACTAATCCATCAACATACCGCCATTGACGTGAATGGTATTTCCGGTGACATACGACGCATGAGGCGATGCAAGATAGCACACTGCGTGCGCGATATCTTCAACCTGGCCCAAGCGGCCCAACGGTACGTTCGCCACCAGCTTTACGACTTGCTCGGCCGAAAGTGATTTGGTCATGTCGGTTTCAATAAATCCAGGCGCAACACAATTTACCGTAACACCGCGACTACCGATCTCGCGCGCAAGGGCCTTCGTAAAACCAACCATACCTGCTTTGGCTGCCACGTAATTTGTCTGGCCCGCGTTACCCATAAAGCCCACCACAGACGCAATATTAACAATTCGGCCTGTTCGCGCTTTCATCATGGCTTTGACCACCGCTCGGCTAAGGCGAAAAACCGAGGTGAGATTGGTATCAATCACGGCTTGCCAATCCTCGTCCTTCATCCGCATCAGGAGGGTATCGCGAGTAATGCCGGCATTATTAACCAAAATTGAAATACTGCCAAATTGTGTTTCGATGTTTTTAATAAGCGCGTCAATTGAGGTCGCGTCCTGCACGTTTAGCACCGAGCCAGTACCTTTTAACCCAGCGTCAGCAATAGCCTGACGAATGGTGGTCGCACCTGCTTCTGTGGTGGCAGTGCCGATCACGGTTGCTCCAGACTGCCCCAAAGATTTCAAAATCGCTGCACCAATACCGCGGGTAGCACCCGTTATCAGCGCGATCTGGCCAATTAACTGCCTCTCAAACTGAGCCTCAAGGGATGACATGACTTGTCCCTTCAACGCGTCTACAATTTACAAATTGCAAAAATAATTTACGCATTACGCAACGCTTCCATAGCTATTGTTAGAGACGCAACATCAGAAACAGCCAGACAACTCATGGCAGGCTCAATCCGCCGATTCAGCCCGGTCAACACTTTTCCAGGAACGCACTCAATCACCGTTGAAACGCCTTGCCTCGCCATCGATTGGATGGTCTCAATCCAGCGAACCGGCCGATAAAGCTGTTCAACCAACGCGTTTTTTATCAACGCAGGATCCGTGAAAGCAACCACGTCTGCGTTTTGAAGTACCGGCTTGGATGGCGCAACCATGTTGATGTTTTTCAGATATTCCGCAAGCTTTTTTGCCGCTGGTTTCATCAATGCGCAATGAGATGGCACGCTCATCGGAAGCATTAAAGCACGCTTGGCGCCTCGCTCTTTCGCGAGAGCGATACCGCGTTCAACCGCTGCCTTGTGCCCGGCGATCACGATCTGGCCTGGCGAATTCAAATTAACTGCCTCGAGCACATCGCCAGCGGCAGCTTCGTTACATAGGGCGTTAATCGCCTCTGCCTCAAGCCCTAGAATCGCCGCAATAGCGCCTGTTCCATCCGGCACCGCATCCTGCATCGCCTGTGCACGAAAACGTACCAGCGGCACCGCGTCCGCAAACGATAATGCACCAGCCGCTACCAATGCTGTGTACTCACCCAGGCTATGGCCTGCGTATAGGGCAGCATCTGCGGCTGCATGTGTGACGTCACCGGCACCAACCTCGCACCACGCACGAAATGTAGCCACGCCTGCGGTCAACATAATTGGCTGAGTATTAATGGTCTGCGCAAGCGCTTCAACCGGACCATCAACGATCATTTTCCACAGATCGGTGCCGATTAATTGCGAAGCCTCATCAAATGTGGCCTTGACCACTGACATGCTTTCGAAGCCGGACATCATGCCAATGGATTGAGAACCTTGCCCGGCAAAAGTAAGAGCGAATTTTTTCATGTCAGATTAACTTTTATTCGCCTACCAGGTTAAAAGCGCTGCGCCCCACGCAAAACCACCGCCCAGTGCAGCCAGCAATACCGTATCACCCGTTTTGATTTTACCTTCTCGAACACAAGTGTCCAATGCCAACGGCACGGAAGCAGCGGAGGTATTGCCGTGTCGATCCACCGTCAGCACAACCTTTTCGTCTGGCAACGCCAATTTCTTGGCTGCATGCATGATGATGCGGCGGTTGGCCTGATGGCATACAAACCAGTCGATATCGCCTGGCTTCATGTTGTTTGCGTTCAACGCTTCCCACGCAACATCTTCAAATGCTTTCACCGCGAATTTATAGACGCCACTGCCGTCCATTTTCAAAAATGGGCTGCCACGCACCTTACCGTTATCCAGTGACCCCGGTGTGCACAACATTCCCCGATAACTGCCATCCGCATGAAGGTGTGTAGAGAGAATACCGGGCACCTCAGATGCCTTGATCACCACCGCGCCCGCTCCGTCTCCGAATAAAACGCAGGTACCGCGGTCAGTGAAATCAATAATTCGGGAAAATATTTCTGCGCCAACAACCAGCGCACATTTGGATGCACCCGTTTTTACAAATTTTTCGGCGGTCGCTAGCGCATAGACAAAACCCGCACACACAGCCTGCACATCAAACGCAATACATTGCTTAATACCAAGCTTGTCCTGAAGGATGCAGGCGGTCGCGGGGAACACCATGTCGGGTGTTGAGGTAGCAACAATGATCAGATCAATTTCAGACGCAGACGCTTGCGCCGCCAACATCGCACGCTGCGACGCAATGAGTGCCAAGTCGCTTGCGCTTTCATTCTCAGCCGCGTAGTGACGCTCGCGTATGCCTGTACGAGACACGATCCACTCGTCATTAGTATCGACAAGTTTAGCCAGATCATGGTTCGTCACAAGCTTTTCAGGCAGGTAGCTGCCGGTGCCGACAATGCGCGCGTAAGCCATCATGCCGCTTCCTCTATTTTTGCGGCCTGCGGCAACATTAATCCATTTGCGTGAAGACGCTCGATTTCTTTGGTGATTAGTGCCAACAAATCGTGTTCGACCTCGGAAGCGGCCCGCTCCAGCGCCTTGGAAAAAGAATAGGCGTCTGCCGAGCCATGGCTTTTTACAACCACGCCGCGCAACCCAAGCAGCGCCGCTCCGTTGTAACGACGGTGATCCACTTTCTTGCGAAAGCCGTTAATGACTGCTGTCGAGGCAAACGCTGCCATTTTGCGAAAAATGTTTTTGGTGTATTCCTCTTTCAAGAAATCCCCCATCATTTTCGCCATGCCTTCAGACGTTTTGAGCATCACATTACCCACAAAACCGTCACAAACGACAACGTCGGTGGTACCTTTGAAAATATCGGTACCCTCCACATTGCCATAAAAATTCAAATGGCTAGCTTTCAGCAACTCACTCGCCGCCTTTACTTTTTCGTTGCCTTTGATGTCTTCTGAACCGATATTAAGCAGACCGACAGTAGGGTTAGCGTTGTTATCCACCGCAGTGGCAAGCATCGCGCCCATGATGGCGAATTGGAGCAGGTGTTCTGGCGTGCATTCCGCGTTCGCGCCCAAATCGAGCGCGTAGACCACACCTTTACGGGTGGGCAGCGCCGCGCAGATGGCGGGGCGATCAATACCCGGCAATGTTTTAAGCACAAATTTGGCCGTACCCATCAGCGCGCCAGTATTGCCTGCAGACACGCAGGCGTGCGCCTCACCAGATTTGACAAGGTCAATTGCAATGCGCATTGAAGAGTTCTTTTTGTTGCGGATGGCGGAGCGAATGTCTTCATTCATACCCACAACATCTGGCGCCTCCAAGACTTTTAAACGACCATCTTTCAGGGCAGCCTTGGCAGATTCACCGAGCTCTACCAGCTCTGCTTCTATAGCGCCAGTTCTGCCCACAATGAGCACGCCGCAATTGGTTGCCTCGCACAGGAATTGCACCGCTGCGGGAACAGTAACTGATGGGCCGTGGTCTCCGCCCATCGCATCAATCGCAATAATAGTCTGCATTTTGTGGGAACCGCTTCCCCTGAGAAGCGAGACCGGGCAGTTTATCTTTTTATTTAACGACTTTAATGACGCCAAGGACTTTATTGTCGCCGCACTTTTTGAGTTCTCGTCTGCTAACAGCGGAGCCCGCAAAATTTATTCGTCAGCTTTGGTTTTAATAACTTTTTTGCCGCGATAGTAGCCGGTAGGTGATATGTGATGACGCAAATGCGCTTCGCCAGTAGTGGGCTCAACAGCGAGCGCGGGGCCGACCAGAAAGTCGTGCGAACGATGCATGCCGCGTTTTGAAGGGGACTTTTTGTTTTGCTGAACTGCCATGATATTTCTCCTGAATTCTGAAACTAAAATTTAAAATACGTAAAACAGCCTTCTCTATTTCTGGCTAACGGGCACTTTTCAGTGCAGCCAATTTTGCAAAAGGCGAGGCCTTTTTTTCTTTGATGCTTGAGTCGCTGATGGGATGGCTACCACTCGAGTCGTCATTACTAGACTCGCCGCGCACATTTACCTTGCTTTTTTTGCCCGATACTTTTTTCGCATGGCCTTGTTTCTCTACTGCAATCGCCCAAAGCGGCAAATCAAGCAAAATTTCCTCTTCAATCAGCTCCTGAATATCAATTTCTTCACCCAAAGTTACATAATCTTCATCGGCTGGCTCATCTTCGAGCGGCGGCAATTCAGATTCCTCATTGACCAGCACCAACCGGCTCTGAATTGAAAGATCATATTGCTGCGGTTCTAACGTTTCAGGATCTGCCACCAAAAACCAACCCGAGATTGTACACTTAAGGCGCCGCGCTCGTCTACCTGCTGCATCAACTGTTTCGCTACCTGTCACCGTGTACTGAATTTGTCCTTCTTTGCCAGTGAGAAATGGCTTTAGTCTCGGCAATTGCATCGGCAAAAAGTCGCCCGAAATAGATTGCTGCTGTCGAATAAATCGTTCTAGATTAAGTTTTGAGGTCATACAAATTTGGTGCGCAATAGAGGACTGCATGTAAACCGATCAGACAGCCCCATATAATACGGTTCAACCACATAAAAGTCAAAAAGCCATTGATTTTGAAGATAAAAATAATCCTTGCCTCTACCTCTCGCTACCGCGCGGAGTTATTAGCCCGCCTACAGATTCCGTTTGCAATTGTTAAACCAGCGGTAGATGAAGCACCTCTAACAGGTGAAAGCCCGGCTGCTACTGCACTTAGGCTTTCCATTGCCAAAGCTATGGTTGTCGCTGAGTCTATTAGCGCTGATTCTACAAACGCAGCGTCAAGCCACGACATTGACTATGCCGAGCTGACCAGCACGCTAATTATTGGCTCTGATCAAGTGGCCGATCTCAATGGTCAGCAACTGGGCAAACCCGGCTTACGTAATCGCGCAAAAGAACAGCTGCAAGCCATGCGCGGGCAAACCGTCATTTTTCATACTGCACTCGCGGTGGTGCATGTTGAAACACGACGGACACAATCGCTGATTGAATCTACGAAAGTGACTTTTCGCAACTATTCCGATAACGAAATTGAAAATTATCTCGACCGAGAAAATGCGCTGGATTGTGCAGGCAGCGCCAAGTCAGAAGGCTTGGGGGCAGCGCTTATTTCACGTATGACAAGCAATGATCCAACGGCGCTAATTGGGCTGCCGTTACTTGCACTCACAGAAATGCTTGCAAAGGAAGGTTATCGGGTGCTGGCATGACCACGCCCGATATATTGGGAAAGCTCTACCTGCTGCCCACCAATCTGGCTGAATCAATCAGGCCACAACAAATACTTCCCGATGAGGTCATTTCTGTTGCACAGCGACTTGATCATTACATTGCTGAAAACGCGAAAACAGCACGTGCATTTCTTAAAGCCATTGGTATTTCTCGGCCATTGCAAGAAATTTCCATCGTGGAGTTGGACAAACATGCCAAACAAGCCGGAAGTGATTCTGCTGACGAGCCGCTTTCAGTATTTTTAAAGCCACTTTTCGCTGGATTTGATGTTGGGCTGGTTTCTGAAGCAGGCGCACCTGCAGTCGCGGATCCGGGGGCTGTGGTCGTCGCCGCTGCTCACAAAGCAGGGATTCGAGTGGTGCCACTTGTTGGCCCTTCGTCGATTTTATTAGGCTTGATGGCGTCCGGCCTGAATGGCCAGAAGTTCGCTTTTCACGGCTATCTGCCGCAAGAAAAAGCAGCTCGCATCAAAGCGATTAGCGAATTTGAGCGCGAGTCTAAACAAAAAAATATGACTCAAATGTTTATCGAGACGCCGTATCGCAACGGACCACTATTTGCGGATCTCGTGGCCACATTAAATCCTGCTACCCGGCTCTGCATCGCGACGAATTTGACGGGCATGGCAGAGAGTGTACTGATGCTGCAAGTTTCCCAATGGCGGGCCAAAACAATTCAAATTGAGAAGGCACCAACTTTGTTTTTATTTTTAGCCTAGCCCAGCCCCTTGGCTGCGCCATTTTAGGCAGCCCTATTTTTGCCTTCCGCTATTAATTACGCAATCAGCTCCGGTAACGGCGTAAATATATTTTGCTTAGCCAACATGGGTTCCAATTCGTTGGCTGAAAGTGGCACGCTAAAATAATAGCCTTGACCAACGGTACAACCTTTTGCCCTCAACAAACTTAACTGGCCTGCAGTCTCGATACCTTCTGCAATAACGTCAAGATCAAGACTTTTTGCCATATTGATAATCGCCACCACAATAGCCGCGTCATTGGGGTCGACCGTGATATCTCGTACAAAACTTTGGTCAATTTTCAATTTGGTAATGGGCAGACGCTTCAAATAGGAGAGGCTTGAATAGCCGGTGCCAAAGTCATCCACCGCTAGATGAATGCCCATTGCCGCAATTTCATTCAGCAGCCCGATACTCCCCTCGCCTTGCCGCATCACCTGGCTCTCAGTAATTTCAAGCTCGAGAAACTTTGGCGCAAGACCGGTACGGTCAAGGATGCCATTCAGCATTTCAATAAAGTTTTTATCGCCTAATTGGCGCGCCGAAAGATTGACCGCGATGCTTCGCTTTGGCAACCCCATATCGTGCCACGCTTTATTCTGGCGGCAGCTTTCCTCAAGTACCCAACGCCCCAGTTCATTGATGAGGCCAGTCTCCTCAGCCAATGGGATGAACTCTCCCGGCATCATGATGCCACCCTGCTCTGTCACCCAGCGTACCAGCGCCTCGTAGGCGACGATCGCGCCCGTATTGAGATCAATTTGCGGCTGGTAAACCAGCGAAAAATTACCGTTCTTGACAGCCACGCGCAGACTCGATTCCAGCGCCGCGCGCCGTTTCACGGCAATCGTCATCTGCGGCGTAAAGAATTGGAACGTATTTTTACCAAGGCTCTTGCTGTGGAACATGGCCGTGTCAGCATTTTTAAGCAGCGTTGACGCGTCTTTACCGTCATCAGGATAAACCGCGATACCGATTGAGCCTGAAACGTGCTGATCCGCACCGTTGACCTTGAACGTGGCGCGCAAGCTTTGCAGAATTTTTTGCGCTACACGGCTAGCACCCTGATGGCCTTCAAGCTCATCCAGAAGCACAATAAACTCATCACCACCCTGCCGCGCAATGGTGTCATGAGCTCTAACGGATTCAGTGAGACGGCTAGCCACACGCCTAAGCAAATCATCACCCGCGTCATGGCCCAGACTGTCGTTGATATTTTTGAAATTATCAATGTCGATAAACATCACGGCAAATTTTTTGGCTGATCGTTCCGAACGCGAAATGGCAGACGAAATACGATCCTGCATCAACGAGCGATTTGGCAGCCCCGTTAGCGCATCGTGGTAAGCCAGATGTGCGACTCGTTGCTCAATAGCGCGACGCTCCGTTACGTCGCGGGTATTCACCACAATGCCGCGCACGGCAGGCAAGTCGAGGCAACTCTTGCCGATGGATTCCATTACGCGCCACGAGCCATCGCGTGCCTGCACACGAAATTCAAAAGGCTTATCAATAAAGCCATTTTGAACCAGCTGGGCAAATCTGGCGCGCATCGACATGACATCATCTTCATGCACAAAGTCATATTGGCTACGACCTACCATTTGCTGGGGATCAACGCCCAACAGGTGACGCACAGACGGGCTTTGGTAGGTGATAACTCCCTCTGCATCCAGCACCGTAACGATATCCATCGCGCTTTCCGTCAACACCTGGAATCGACCTTCCGACGCCTCCAGCGCGCGTTTTACCTGCTTAAAATCGGTAATATCCGTCAACACACCGATTAAACCTACTGGCTTGCCATCAGGGCTCGTGAAGCTACTGATATGCTTGACCATCTGGCGCTCATTACCGGCACCGTCTTGCAGCGTTACCTCGCTTGCAAACGATTTGCCCGTCTGTAAAACGTCTCGGTCTTCCATCAGGGCTAGGTGAGCCATATCGGGGCTTAGCAGGTCGAGCGGCGTTTTCCCGATCCAATCTTCACGGCGCTTTCCCATAAAGTCTTCCCAAGAACGGTTAAAACCCAGATATTTATTGTCCAGTCCTTTGTAAAAAATCAGGTTGGGAAGCACTTCAAGCAGCTCTTTGGTGAAATGGAGCTGCTGGTCCAGTGTTCGTTCGGTTCGCTTGAGCTCGGTAATGTCGGAGCAAGTAAGCAAAATACCGACAATCTTCTGATCTAAACCACGCAGCGGTGCCGCAGAAATACTGATTTCGCGCACTTCGTCTGGATTGGCATCCCACACAACTTCAATATTGCTGACCATCTGCCCCGCCATCACGCGGCTACGGATATCAGCCGTGACCAATCGAGGTTGGCCGTTGGCGAGGGGTAGCGGTTTGCCGAGCACATCTGCTTCATCAATACCGAACATGCGTTCTGCTGCAGGGTTCCATAGCGTGACGATGCCGTTGGGTGTGATGGAGTAAATCGCCAACGGAGATGTCTCAACAATGGCGCGCAGCGACTCATTCAGGGCACGCAGCGTTTCTTGGGAAGCGTGATATTGGGACACATCCTCAATCGAGCCCAAGCCATAAAGCGGCTCACCCAGAGCACTGCGAACCGCGACGCCCGAACGCTGCGCCCACATCACCGAACCGTCCTTGCGCAAATATCGCTTTTGCTTACTGACCGTCTGAACGCCGCTGCCCATCATCTCGCTGGCCGTCTCGTCCTTGTCATTGCGATCATCAGGATGGGTGATTTCGTGAAACTGTTTGCCGATCAATTCTTCGCGTGAATATCCCAGCATTTCGCAAAAACGACGGTTTACCACCACGAAGCGCCCCGACACGTCCACTTGCGTCAGGCCAATACCGACCAGATCAAATGCTTCGCGAAACTTGCTCTCGCTTTCATAGAGCTCACGTTCGCGCTGTCGTACCGATGATGCGAGCACTTCCATCGCATTGCTGAGTTCCTCAAACTCCCGGAACTCGTGCCGAATATTGGCAGACCAAGGATACAAACGAATATCGCGTTCTTTTAATTCGCGGGTGAGCCTCAGGATGGGCGCGCTAATCTGCCGGGCAATGAGCGCCCCCAGTACACATGCGATGGCGACTCCGCCAACTCCCCAAATTAGCAATCTATTGCGCAGCTTTTGTCCCACCTCGGGCGGTAACGACAGGTCGCTCAACACGCCGCCAACCAGTGCGCCAAGCACCAACGCCATCACCAATACCACAGCCGTCATTCCGATAACGATACGTAATGTCAGGCCTGAGGGCAGATGCCGCGACGTTGGCAACTTGCTCGACTCCTCAATTGGCTTTGCTTGCGATTTGGCTTTACTCGCCTCACTGCCAATGATTCTTTCATTGTGCATTTTACGTTTACCAACCGCCTCATGAGAGGCCGAGCGTGCACGCGCTGCGTCGGTTTGCGATGCCGCTTTGTTTTGCTTATCAGCGCCAAGTGCTGCGCCAACTGAAGATGCCGCCGCCAACGCAGAATCTCGTCTAATAGCAGTTGCTACACTTATATCAGCGGGCTGACTGGCTAAATTTTTGGCGGCGGCAGACGCTGCATTGGTGCGTACAGCTGCTGCCTTTGGTACTGCGCAAGGCGGTGGTGGCGACAACGGCAACGAGGATGGAGAGGACGCTGACCTTGACGGAATACGTGAAAGGTCTTGCTCAAGATTTATGTCTTCCGGACTACGATTACTGGCCATTTGCTTTTTTCTGAGGGTTGGCGGTCAGCAAGATATTTAATTCACGTTCGCTGTACCAAGTTTTAGTGCACATCCTTGTGGCTATATCTTGACGTTCAAGCAAAATTCGCTTCGCTGCGCTCGTTCCAGATTGCGCCATTCATCTCCGCAAGGTTTTAATACCGTTCGCCACCCTCTGTTTCATTTTCCCGCAGCAATAATCCATCAACCAATATGACGTGTTTGTCGACTTCCCGAACTTGAACCCTGTCGAGCGACAAACCCTTGCAAGGCCCGTCTGCGCATAGACCTGAATTTACTTCAAATACTGCCCCATGCGTGGCACAAACTAAGTATAACCCTTCATCATCAAACACCTCTCCCGGTAGCCAATCCAGCTCGGTATAACGGTGCGGACATTTGTTGACGTACGCATAAATCTCGCCGCCAAACGCCACTACAAAACAAGGCAATTTTTGCGAATTTTTCGAATTTTGGGTACCACGCTGCATCATAAAGCGCACCGCTTTGCCGCCACCAACGCTTTCAACCAGATCCGCGCGGTCGCAGATAACTTGAGAAGTATCAACCATATTGCATTAGCCACGCTGTTAGTTCAGTCACATTCTCAACAATTACCACTGACGACCGTGTCGATAACGCCGCTCTGGAATGAGCGCCATAACCGACGCCCACTGCTGATACTCCTGCATTACGCGCCAGATCGAGATCATGAGTCGTATCGCCAATCATTAACACTCGATCTGCCGGCACATTCGAGAACGCCATCAGTTTTAGCAGCATATCGGCATCAGGTTTGGGCATGCCCTCATCACCGCAGCGGCTGAAGTCAAAATACGATTTGAGCCGAGTTCGCTGGAATGCCCGCTCCAAGCCTGCCCGGGGCTTGCCTGTTGCAACCGCCAAAAAGCGACCGGGGCGCTGCATTTGCGGCAGCAGCTCCCTGACGCCGGCGTAGAGGGTCGCCTCGTGATCGCGCGGCACATAATGCTCCCGAAAGCGCTCCGCAAAACGCATGCGCGCTTCCTCATCAAGTTCTGGAAATAGCATTTCTGTCGACTGATGAAGCCCTAGACCAATAATACTTTTGGCTTGCACCAAGGTGGGCTCTCTAAAGCCTAAATCACGTGCCGCTACTTGAATGCATTCGGCAATCAATCCAGTGGAGTCGCTAAGTGTGCCATCCCAGTCAAACACCAGCAAATCAAACCGGTGTTTGCTCATGTCGACTCGGCCTGTTTAGCCGCATGCTGGCGCGACCTGAGAAATACCAGATAGCGCCCCAAGTCCGGAGGTTGCGGCGATTCAATTGTCAATGTCTCACCCGTTAGCGGATGCGCGAAACGAACCAAACGCGCGTGCAAAAACATACGTTTCAAACCTCCATTTTTTGTCGCCTGCGCAATTTTGTTTAACGCAAAATCACCGTATTTATCATCGCCAATAATCGGGAAACCCAAGTGCGTCAGATGCACCCGAATCTGGTGTGTGCGACCGGTGCGAATATCACAATTTAGGAGCGTCGCCATGCCGAGGCGTTCCACACGCGTAAAAATTGTGTGCGCGTCCTGGCCATCTTCTTCATCAACAGAAACACGTTTTTCACCTGCGGCGGTGACGCGTTTGGCGAGTTTCAAACGCACATGCCGCTTCTCATCCGGCCAATCGCCTTTTACCAACGCATGATAGTTTTTCTCCATGCGGGTATCGGTTTCACCACGCAACACCTTATGTAATCCCGTCAGCGCACTGCGCTTTTTAGCCACTAGCAAAACCCCCGACGTCTCACGATCAAGGCGATGCACTAATTCAAGATATTTGGCATCAGGGCGCTGCGCGCGTAGCGCTTCAATCACGCCAAAACTGACGCCGCTGCCGCCATGAACTGCCAGACCCGCTGGTTTATCAATGGCCAGCACTGCGTCGTCTTCAAAAAGAATGCTCAAGCTCTGGCGAGCTTTTACAGCCACTTTTGCTTCAGAAGGCTCACCAATGCTAGGGATCGCTGTGCGTATTGGCGGAACGCGAACCATATCGCCGTCGACCAATCGATACGCCACATCAACTCGGCCCTTGTTGACCCGAACTTCGCCGGAGCGGACGATCCGATATAGATGACTTTTGGGAACACCTTTGAGGATAGCCGCCAAAAAATTATCCAGCCGTTGTCCGGTGTGCGCTTCATCTATTTTCAAAGTGGACGCCGCGTCCGCGCTAGGTGGCACCAGGCCTTTTTTTCCTGCGGCGGGCAATGAACCCTGCGTTTCAAGCTCAGGCACAACCCATGTTCCCAAATTACGCCCCTGACGGGTTTTTGGATCGCTCTTACCAGTAAGTGCCATGTTAGGTTATACTTTTATCTCGTTGATTTTGAAGCGAGTCCACCGATTTTACGGATTCCCTCACATCACCGCAAAGGTTGACCGCAACACATTCCCGCGCGATTTCTAAATCCATCGCCAG
>JAYVYF010000117.1:0-8440 GCA_043784585.1 Burkholderiales bacterium | reverse complement strand
GTCATGATGCCAATGCTGCCGTGTTGCTCAAAAAGTACGGTGTTCATTTTGTGGCCTCCTCGCTTGTAAGTTTGATGATGCCGCGCGCGGCGCAGATAGGTGGAATATGTTTTCGCAATTGTGGCAAATAGGCAAGATACACCAGGCACGCCGATGTGCAAATAAAACCGTAAACGAGGAAGGTGCCCGGTGTGCCAATTTGTATGGCGAGCCATCCTGCAGCGAGATGGCTGAGCGACGCGGCACCGGTAAAAACGTGGCATAAATGCTGACCATGCGGCCGCGTTCGTCTTCAGTGCAATTGTGTTTGGCAAATCATTTTTATCGTCGATCAATTGCACGCAGAGCGCGCGGCGCGCCGGCACCTTGATACTGTTTGACACGCCTTGTGTAGAGCCGAATATTGCCAGTCACGTGGCGGTGATGTGACCTGCTGCTGCAATGGGCGTGATGACTGTATACGGCGCCATCGATAAAAAACCAATGGTTGCTGTCGCCGAAATTGAGCCCGACGGCCGATATGCGAGCCACACACTCGCGACTGATTGCATCCACGAACCAAGCGGCGAAATCTCCTAACCAGTGTAATAGGCGCGAAAGTTTCTGCAGCGTAATGCGCGAAGCGAATTGGGTAGCAACAAGATTTATGTTTTAGGGCTTCAATTTTTTAAACTGCGCGCGCATTGAAACAACTTTGCTTTCAAACCCCGCGAGACGCTCGCGCTCTTGCGCAACCACAGCGGGCGGCGCGCGATCTGCAAAACGAGCGTTACCTAATTTCGTTGTGGCCTTGTCAATTTCGATTTCGAGCTTTGCGATTTCTTTGCTCAATCGTTCGCACTCTGCGGCCACATCAATTTCTACCTTTAGCATCACGCGCGCACCGCCACCGACCGCCACGGCCGCATCGCCTTCGGGAAGGTTGATGACCAGTGCAATTTCGGAGAGGCGCGCCAGTGATTGGAGATAGGGCAAAAAGACCTCAAACGGCACGCCAGTACTGGGGTTTAGGTGTTGATCTTGCGCAATAAAGGCGGGCACTTTCTCGCCAGGCGAGAGACCTAGTTCACTGCGCAAATTACGCGCGGCGTTGGTGATTTCTTTGAGGGTAGCGACGAATGTTTCTGCTGCCTCGTCGATGCGCGAGAGGTCCGCCTCAGGGTAGGGTGCCAGCATGATGGTCTCACCAGTTTTGCCAGCCAAGGGTGCTACTTTTTGCCACAACTCTTCGGTGATAAACGGGATGATCGGGTGCGCTAGTCGTAAAACCGTTTCGAGCACGCGCACCAGCGTGCGGCGGGTGCCGCGTTGTTGTACTTCGTTGCCGGTTTGCAATTGCACTTTGGCTAGTTCCACATACCAATCGCAATATTCGTCCCACACGAATTTGTAAATTGTTGTTGCAATATTGTCGAAGCGATACTCTGCAAAACCTTTTTCCACTTCTGCTTCGGCACGCTGCAATTGGCTGATAACCCATTTGTCCGCTTGCGATAATTCCACCGGCAGCGCGGCATCGAGACCCACATCTTTGCCTTCGACATTCATCAACATAAAGCGCGTCGCGTTCCACAGCTTGTTGCAGAAATTACGATAGCCTTCGCAGCGGCTCAAATCAAAATTCAGCGTGAGCGACAGCGGCGCGAGTGCGGCAAACGTAAAGCGCAGCGCATCCGTGCCATAAGCAGGAATGCCCTTCGGGAAATTCTTGCGAATGTATTTTTCGGCTTTTTGTTTGTGTGTAGCGAGCATCAAACCCTTGGTGGATTTTTCAACCAAAGTTTCCAATTCAATGCCGTCAATCAAATCAAGCGGATCGAGGGTATTGCCCTTTGATTTGGACATTTTCTGTCCCTCGGCATCGCGCACCATCGCGTTGATGTACACATGCTTGAAGGGGACTTTGTCCGTAAAGTGCAGCGTCATCATAATCATCCGCGCGACCCAGAAGAAAATGATGTCGTTGCCGGTGACCAAGACGTTTGAGGGTAAAAACGCTTTCATATCACGAAGCGTTTTTTCATCCGTTGCCGGCCAGCCCAGTGAAGTGAACGGGATGAGGGCGGAAGAGAACCAGGTGTCGAGCACGTCTTCATCGCGCTTGAGCGATTTGCCGCCTGCTTGCCGTTTCGCCTCGGCCTCGGTGCGGGCAACGTAGATTTTCCCTTCGTCGTCGTACCACGCGGGGATTTGATGACCCCACCAGAGTTGGCGTGAAATACACCAGTCTTGAATGTTACTGAGCCAGTGGTTGTAGGTGGCTGACCAATGATCGGGGTAGAACTTCACGTCACCTCCGGCCACCGCTTTCAACCCGCGCTCGGCCAAGCCTTCCATTTTGACAAACCATTGATCGGTAAGCATGGGCTCGACGATCACACCGGTACGGTCGGAGCGGGGCACGTTGAGTTTGTGTTTTTTCTCTGAAACAAGATGGCCTAGGGCTTCTAAGTCCTTAAGAATTTGTTTACGGGCCTCAAAACGATCCAAGCCGCGATAGGCTGCAGGCGCTTCCTCAAAAATTTTCGCTTGCAAATCGAGCATGCTCACGCGCGGCAAGTCATGCCTTACTCCTACTTGATAGTCATTGAAATCATGCGCAGGGGTAATCTTCACACAACCCGTACCGAATTCCTTATCCACATAATCATCCGCAATAATCGGAATAAGTCGGTTACAAAGTGGCAGCGCAAGTTGTTTACCGACAAATTTTTTATAACGGTCATCATCAGGATTCACCGCAACCGCCGCATCACCCAACATGGTTTCAGGCCGGGTGGTGGCGACCGTCAAGCCCACCAATCCATCAATCGGCCCATCCGCAAAAGGATACAAAATTTCCCAAATCTTGCCATCTTCTTCCTGACTCACGACTTCAAGATCGGACACGGCCGTGCCCAGCACCGGGTCCCAATTCACTAGGCGTTTGCCGCGGTAAATCAAGCCCTGTTCATGCAGCTTGACAAAAACTTCCACCACGGCGGATGACATTTTTTCATCCATCGTGAAATAGCCCGCGTTCGAGCCCTCGGTATCCGCGTAACCCCAATTCGCGGAATCGCCCAGACGTCGCATTTGCCCCATGATGGTGGCACCGGATTCGCGTTTCCAATCCCACACACGATCAATAAATTTCCCGCGGCCCAAGTCATGGCGCGTCTTGCTCTCGGTCTGCAGTTGCCTCTCCACCACGATCTGTGTGGCAATACCGGCGTGATCGGTGCCGACCACCCAATTCGTATTCTCGCCTTTCATGCGGTGATAGCGCACCAGCGTGTCCATTAGCGTCTGCTGGAATGCATGGCCCATGTGCAGCGTGCCGGTAACATTCGGCGGCGGCAATTGAATGCAATACGGTGTTTTTGCCGTGTCGTTCGAATGCTTGAAATACCCCTCTGCCTCCCAGCGCGGGTACCAGCAGGATTCAATGGCTTTGGGGTCGAATGATTTGGCTAATTCACTTCCAAGTATGGCGGCTGGAGTTGCGGCGGTGTTCATGATGCTTTCGTGAAAATATTTTAATTTCGATAATGGGTGTTGCGAAGCTGATCGGCCAGCGCTGCATTGACAGCATCGCCAATTTCGTTGGCAATTTCCTGACGCATATCGCCCAGCACGTTGGCAACGGCCGCATTAATTTGCGCGCCGATACGCTCGTGCAAGCGGTCTTCAATCTTGCTTGCCAGCGGGCCATCCAGCCGATCAAATACGCGCGAAAAAATGTCGTGGGCGAGCAGGTCTAGTTCGGCGTCGCTTAACGATTCCAGCGCGCCCGGCGTTCTGGCGGGCGGACGGCTAGGGACAGCCAGAGGATCATGCCAACTTGGCGCATCAATAATATCGGTGAGCAAGGGGATATTTCGGTCATCCGGCATGAGCATGGCGCCGGTGGAGTGTTGTGGCGCAATTCCTGTCCCTACACCTGTCCCTGTCCCGGTTGCTATGCCCGATCCCGATCCGCGCCGCGCTAGTAGTGCATCTACCTTGCTGGCTAGGTCGTTGGCTGCATCGTCAGGGTTGTGATTGTCAATGCCCATAGTGTGCTTTCAATCAACCTGCAATTGTGTTCACGCTGGCCGCGTGCTCATATCGTGATTTTGAATATCAAAGCCACGCGATTTATAAAACTTTAAACGATCACGCGCTTTAAGGCGGTCACCGTCATCCATCGAAACAATCTCTCGAAGATGCTCAAACCGGCTAAAAAACGGCGGCGGGTCATCGCCTAAATTTAACAGCGCTTCATGATGAGGAAGCACCGTATCGTCGGTGGCAATGATGATGGGCGTTTCACCCGCCAGCCCATGTGTGGCGCGAACATGCGGGATAAACGAGAGCTGTGAAAAAGTCCACAGTAGCCGATCAAACTCCTCCGCCTGCGAAGGTGAGGGCGCGAATACAATCAATTTTCGCCCCTCCTCAAACGCCTTCTTCGCCAGCCTGCAGGCAAAGTTAAGCTTGCTGTCAACGTTGAAAAAAAACTTAACTTCGGTCATGTTGGCTTTACTAAACTCCAGCGCGCTTCATCAAAAATTTTGCCAGCAATGGCACGGGACGTCCGGTTGCGCCTTTTGCGGCACCTGAAGTCCACGCAGTGCCGGCAATATCCAGATGCGCCCACTTGTATTTGCCAGCAAATCGCGCGAGAAAGCACGCTGCCGTAATCGAGCCACCAGCGCGGCCCGCGCCAATATTTGGAATGTCGGCAAAGTTTGATTTCAAACCTTCGTCGTATTCTTCAGTCATCGGCAGTAGCCATGCTTTGTCATGCGCGGTGTTACCTGCGTCAACAAGTTCTGCACCGAGCTGGTCATCATTCGCAAACACACCCGTCGTGATGTGACCGAGTGCAATCACCATCGCACCAGTCAGTGTTGCTGCATCGACCACACAGGCAGGCTTGAAGCGTTCTGCATAGGTGAGCGCATCACACAAAATCAGGCGGCCTTCGGCATCCGTATTTAGAATTTCAACGGTTTGCCCGGACATCGATTTGACGATATCGCCGGGACGCGTCGCGTTACCACCCGGCATGTTTTCGCAGGTCGGCACCAGCATGATCACATTCAGCGGCAGTTTCATCATGCCGACGGTTTTCATCACGCCGAGCATCGAACCTGCGCCGCACATGTCGTATTTCATTTCATCCATTTCGGCTGACGGTTTGATCGAAATTCCGCCGGTGTCAAAAGTAATGCCTTTGCCCACCAGCACAACTGGAGCCGCCCCTTTTTTACCGCCGTGGTGTTCCAACACGACAAATTTTGGTGGTAAATATGAGCCCTTGGAAACGCTGAGCAGGGTGTTCATGCCCAGCTTTTCCATCTCTTTTTTCTCAAGGATTGTGCACTTGAATTTGTATGCTTTTGCCAGGTCTTTGGCCGTATTGGCAAGGTATGCCGGCGTCGCAATGTTCGGCGGCAAATCGCCCAGATTGCGGGCCAGGCTCATGCCTTCGCCGATGGCTTCGCCGGTTTTAATGGCGGCTTTTAGTGCTTCGCCTGTTTTTGCGTCGTATTTACCGTTGATAAAGAACGTAACGGCTTTGCCAACATGCTTGCCGTCCGACTTTTTGGTGGCGGTGTAGCGATACGCAGATGCAATCGCACCAATTGTGGCTTGTTCAACTTTGAACGCCATGTCTTTAGCGGTGGTCACATTAAGCGGCAGCACCACGTCGGTTGCACCGGTCGCTTTCAGCGCTTTAAATGCGGTGTTCACGGCTTTGCAAAAAGGATTGTCGCCATAGCTTGCCTCAGCGCCCAAACCTACCAGCAGTACGCGTTCGGCTGCGACACCGGCAACACCGTGCAGCAGCAGACTGCTACCCAGTTTTCCAGAAATGTCGCCCGACGCTACAGCTACTTTCAGTGCGCCTTTTGAAGCCGTATCAAGCGAGGCGGCAGGAGAAGACAGCTTTTTTGAATCAAACACGCCGACCAAAATACAGCCTGTCTTCAGTTTCGAGAGTTCGCCACCTTTTATGCTAAATTCCATCGTAATTCTCCTTGTCATTAAACTTGTACGGGGTGCGGGTAAGTTCATGGTTCAAACCAACGCGTTGCCTGGGCCATTTCCGTTGCATTTTTCTAAACGTTGACAGCGATGGCGCTAAATTGAAATTATCGCTGTTTACGACACCTCTCGTCAAAACAACGCATTTATCTTTTTTTGATCGGTTCTGCCCACGTGTCTATTTTTCAACGCAGTCTCACCCGCGAATTCACCGCTGTTGGCTCATCAGTGGTCGCGGTGTTGGTCGCGATCATGGTGGTGCAAGCATTCATTACGCAGCTAAAACGCGCTTCGAGCGGCAGTATTGAAGCCGAGGCGGTAATTGCACTACTCGGCTTTTTGCTGGTGGCTTATTTGCCGGTAATTCTGGCATTGGCACTTTTTGTATCAGTCTTGCTTACTCTTTCGCGCAGCTACCGCGATAGCGAAATGCCGATATGGTTTTCATCTGGCTTATCCATCACCGCCTGGGTCAACCCGGTTTTGCGATTCGGTGTGCCAATCGTGTTGGTCACGGCGGGTTTGAGCTTGTTTTTGACACCCTGGGCGCTGACTCAAAGCACAGAATACGAACGCCAGTTTAAAAATCGCGATGAAATCTCTCGTCTATCACCTGGTACGTTTATCGAGGCGCGTAGCGCCAATCAAATGTATTTTGTTGATAAAACGGCAGATAACAGCGAATACGCCAGCAATGTGTTCATGCACTACAACGAGAATGGCCGCGTTGGCGTGGTGGTTGCCGAAAAAGGTTTTCCGTCGGTAGATGCCAATGGCGACAAAGTTTTAGTATTGGTGAACGGTCGTCGCTACGAAGGCACGCCGAGCGCACTCGATTTTCGGATCGTTGATTTCGAGCGCATGACCAAGCGAATCGAGGTCAAAGAGGCGGTCGCAGATAAGCCGCGCACCAAACAGCTGCCGACCATGACGCTCATCAGCGAACCTACGCCCGAACGAATCGCCGAACTGCATTGGCGCATTGCGTTGCCGGTCGCTGCACTCATACTTTCGCTGATGGCGATTCCGCTTTCGTTCGTCAATCCGCGATCGGGCACGTCGGGTAACCTCATTCTCGCGATTCTGATATTTTTTCTGTACTACAACCTGCTTAATTTCTTCCAAGCCTGGACGGCAGACGGCACGGTGCCCATGTGGCTTGGGCTTTTGCCTGTTCATCTGGCCATGATTGCGATTCTGGTGGCGTTGTTTTCAAGGCAATTGTTTTCGTTTCGATTTCTGGTTTCGTCGCGGCGGTGAACAGTCTGAACAGTCGTTTTGCCCACTGCCGCGTGGTGCAGTGAGGCCCGCAAAGTAATCGCCGCGTATCGAGCCAGATTGACCCTCGCTAACCGAGTACTGGTCTAGAAAATATTATTTAGTCGATAAGTTTCAGCTGGTGTTGGACTTCTTCGCAAGCGGCGTAGTCAAAAGCTGGCAGCATGAGCGCTACCTTCGTACCCGCTAAACACGGTCAACCTCAGTTGAGTGAGCCATGGGTTTTTAGAGGTTGTGCGCGCGTTTGACCGCTCAACGATCATCGGATACATTCAGGGTTCTTGAAAAAAGGCGTTTGAAATTCCTATACGTTATTGATCCTAGGGAAAATAAACAAGATTTCCACGATTGGAAAAGAGACTTGGGTATCCCTAACGACAATACTGATAAAAACTTTATCCTGAAATATTTGGAAGAATTACTAGGGCATCCACCCAAGAAATAAAAGTCAGCATGAAGCCAATTGTTAAGAATTATTTTCGACAACAAGGTAGCTACCTTTTTTGTCCTTATGATCGACATGCGCCGCTTTTCTTGGGCGAGTCTAATCATGATGAATGCTCCCTCTTAAAAGATTTAAGCGATGTTTGCCTACACAACAAGCAGGGGTCAGGTCTTTTATTATCACATTTGATGTTTATGTTATTCTTAATGTTTTGAGAAATATGATAATAAAAGACCTGACCACATATGTGTACATATGTGTATGTGTGTTGATTCTTCCTTTCATGCTCCCTTTGATGCTTTGATGCTCCTTTGATGATGCCAAGTATGATGTGAAAAAAATGATAAACTGATTATATGATTTTCACTAGGGGCAAATATGGCATCCATTTCTGTAACCGTAACCGAATTTTCGCGCGGCCTTTCCGAATTCCTGAGTCTAGTGCAGTACCAAGGCCAGGTGCTTGACATCGCACGCGGCAAGCGCGTGGTAGCGCGTGTGTCGCCCGTGGCTATAGCAGACGGTTTCCCGGTTGACCAGCTTGATGCGTTCTTTGCGAGCGGCCCTAAATTGGGTGCAGATCGCAATAACATGGCTAAGGACCTGGCGGACGTGCGTGCCAAGTTGCGAGGCCGAAATAGCCCATGGCGTAATTGATTCATGGGCATCCTCATCGACACGGATGTGTGGGTGCTCGCCGAA
>JAYVYF010000116.1:0-4058 GCA_043784585.1 Burkholderiales bacterium | reverse complement strand
AGGAATAGGTTATGAGGTGGTTGATCCCGGCGAGGATACGCGAAGAGACTATAAAGTGATATGTGACGTGAGCGGCGATGGCGCATTGCTGGACACATTAATCGGTCGGCTGGCGCCTGGCGGCGAAATAGTATTGGCGGGCTTTTATGATGAGCCGCTAGCGTTTAAATTTCCACCGGCGTTTATGCGCGAGGCACGAATCCGAATTGCAGCACAGTGGCTGCCGGGCGATTTATTGGCGGTACGGGAACTGGTGGAAACAAAGCGCTTATCGCTGGATGGGCTGATTACCCATCGCGTTGAAGCGCAAAATGCGGCTGCGGCGTATCGTATGGCGTTCAGCGATTCGAATTGCTTAAAAATGATTTTAGACTGGAGAAATGTCGCATGACAAATTTGACAACCTCAACCGCTGGTAGCACCACATCCCCAATGAAATTTGACATGAAAACCCGTCTGCGCGAGGAAGCCGCGATTGCGCCTGACGCCGTTGCGACCGGGCCGGTCACCAAAGAAACGCAGATTATTGCGATCTACGGCAAGGGCGGTATCGGCAAAAGCTTCACGCTCGCGAATCTCTCCTACATGATGGCGCAACAGGGTAAAAAAGTGCTGCTGATTGGTTGTGATCCAAAGAGCGATACCACCTCACTTTTATTCGGCGGCAGAGCCTGCCCCACAATTATTGAAACCTCATCGAAGAAAAAATTGGCCGGCGAAGCGGTAAAGATTGGCGACGTGTGTTTCAAGCGCGATGGTGTTTACGCGATGGAATTAGGCGGTCCGGAAGTAGGCCGTGGCTGCGGTGGGCGGGGCATCATTCACGGTTTTGAATTGCTGGAAAAACTGGGCTTCCATGAGTGGGGTTTTGATTATGTGCTGCTCGATTTCCTGGGAGACGTCGTCTGTGGCGGATTCGGCCTGCCGATCGCGCGCGATATGTGCCAGAAGGTGATCGTGGTCGGTTCAAACGATTTGCAATCGCTGTATGTGGCGAATAATGTCTGCTCGGCGGTCGAATATTTCCGCAAGCTTGGCGGTAACGTTGGTGTCGCTGGCATGGTAATTAACAAAGATGATGGTACTGGCGAGGCCGCTGCGTTTGCTGAGCGCGTGGGCATCCCGGTGCTCGCTGCAATTCCGGCGCATGACGATATTCGCAAGAAAAGCGCGAGCTATGAAATTATTGGCAGACCCGGCACGCAATGGGCATCGCTGTTTGAGCAATTGGGTGAAAATGTCGGCACAGCTCCCCCCGTGCGTCCAAAGCCGCTCACCCAAGATGAACTGCTTGGATTGTTCTCTGCTGACATCACAGGTCGTAACGTAGTGCTGGAGCCCGCCACGCAATTCGATATGTGCGGCAAAACCGAAAATGTTAAAGAGACGCTCGAAGTGGTTTACGATACCGTTTAAGCAATTGCACAAAGAAATCAGGTCACGCCATGTCAGAAAAAATTATCCCGATCGTCGCAGACCCGAACACGCTTAAAACTGACGGTTTGGGTTGTCATTCTGGTAAAGCGCAATTGCTTGAAGCCGCGAAAGCCGCTGGCAAAAGTGAAACGCTCGATCAGTACGCGCGTGATTATCCAAAAGGCCCGCATGATCAACCGCAGTCGATGTGTCCGGCGTTTGGTTCGCTGCGCGTGGGCTTGCGCATGCGTCGTACGGCCACGGTATTGAGTGGGTCGGCATGCTGCGTTTATGGGCTTACTTTTACCTCGCATTTTTACGGTGCGCGCCGTACGGTAGGCTATGTGCCGTTTAATTCAGAATCACTGGTGACGGGTAAATTGTTCGAGGATATTCGCGAATCCGTTTTCAAGCTCGCTGATCCCGCATTTTACGACGCCATCGTGATTATTAATTTATGCGTACCGACGGCGAGTGGCGTGCCACTTCAATTGTTGCCGAAGGAAATTAATGGGGTACGCATTATCGGTATTGATGTACCCGGTTTTGGTGTGCCCACGCATGCGGAAGCGAAAGATGTCCTTGCCGGTGCCATGCTTAAATATGCGCGTACGGAAGCCGAACAAGGCCCCGTCCAAGCGCCGCGCGGTGGCAAAAGTGACAAGCCCACCATTGCGTTGATCGGTGAAATGTTCCCGGTTGATCCGGTCACGATTGGCATGATGTTGGAGCCGCTGGGATTAGCTGCGGGCCCGGTAGTGCCGACGCGTGAATGGCGCGAACTTTATGGCGCGCTCGATTGCATCGCCGTTGCCGCAATTCATCCTTTTTATACCGCCAGCCTGCGTGAATTCGCGGCGGCGGGTCGCCCGATTGTGGGCTCGGCACCGGTTGGCTATGACGGCACCGAAGCGTGGCTGCAAGCGATTGGTGGCGTCGCTAATGTGTCACAGGAAAAAATTGACGCCGCCAAAAATAAAATTTTGCCCGCGATTAAAGCGGCACTTTCTGCCATGCCGATCAAAGGTCGCATCACCATGAGTGGTTATGAAGGTTCGGAGCTCTTGGTCGCGCGCTTGCTGGTGGAAAGTGGCGCAGATGTTCGCTACGTTGGCACCGCGTGTCCGAAAACACAGTGGAGCGATCCTGATTTTGAGTGGCTGACGGCGAAAGGCGTGCATGTGCAATATCGTGCGTCGCTTGAGCAGGATTTGGCCGCAATGCATGAATTCAAACCTGATTTGGCGATTGGCACCACACCAGTGGTGCAGGCCGCGAAAGAAGCGACCATTCCGGCACTGTATTTTACAAACCTGATTTCTGCTCGGCCATTGATGGGTCCGGCAGGTGCGGGCTCGCTGGCAACCGTGGTGAATGCTGCGCTGAACAACAAAGGCCGCTTTGAAGAAATGCGCGAATTCTTTGCCGGTGTTGGCGAAGGCCATGCCGCCGGTGTCTGGGAGCCCAGCCAGGGCGTGCCGGTGGATCGTCCTGAATTTAAAGAACATACCAAACGGCAAGTTATTAAGATGATGAAAAAAGCCAAAGCTGAGGAAATGATATGACGGTGCCGACAAAAGCTAAAATCTACTTTTGCCAGCTTGGTCAGCAAGAAATCGCTGGCGGAGCCAGACGATTTCTTGAGAAAAATTCGATGACAAAACGCGGGAGTCCGCAATGTTAGTCTTCGATCACGACCGCGCTGGTGGCTACTGGGGAGCGGTGTATGTGTTCACCGCGATCAAAGGCATGCAAGTCGTTATTGATGGCCCGGTTGGTTGCGAAAACTTGCCCGTAACATCGGTATTGCATTACACCGATGCGTTGCCGCCGCACGAATTGCCCATCGTCGTCACCGGCCTGGCTGAAGAAAATTTAGGCCGCGAGGGCACCGAGGGCGCGATGAAACGTGCCTATACGACGCTCGATCCTGATTTACCTGCCGTGGTGGTAACCGGATCGATTGCCGAAATGATTGGCGGTGGGGTGACGCCAGCAGGAACAAATATTGCGCGATTTTTGCCGCGCACAATTGACGAAGACCAGTGGCAATGTGCGAATCGTGCGATGTATTGGCTGTGGACGGAATATGGTTCTAAGCGCGGACCGACGCCTGAGGCCAAGCCGCGCGTGGCAGACGGAGATGGTGTCATTCGCCCGTTAGTAAATATTATCGGGCCTTGTTACGGCACATTCAACATGCCGAGCGATTTGGCCGAGATTCGCCGTTTGATTGAGGGTATTGGTGCGAAAGTGAATATGACCTTTCCGCTCGGCAGTCACTTGGCGGATGTGCGCAACTTGGCGGATGCAGAGGTCAACGTTTGTATGTATCGCGAGTTTGGTCGCATGTTGTGCGAGGCGCTGGATCGGCCCTATCTGCAAGCGCCGATTGGCCTGCACAGCACCACCAAATTTCTACGCAGATTAGGCGAATTGCTCGGCCTTGATCCAGAGCCTTTTATCGAGCGCGAAAAGCACACGACGATCAAGCCAATCTGGGATTTGTGGCGCTCGGTTACACAAGATTTTTTCGGCACCGCCAGCTTTGCAGTGGTTGCGAACGAGACTTACGCGCGTGGCTTGAAACATTTTCTTGAGACCGAAATGGGCTTGCCGTGTAACTTCGCGATCTCGCGCAA
>JAYVYF010000115.1:0-4367 GCA_043784585.1 Burkholderiales bacterium | reverse complement strand
GGCCACCACGAGCGTATGGACGGTCGCGGCTACCCGCGCGGCCTGACGCGCGAGCAGATGAGTATTCCCGCGCGGATCATGGGTATTGCCGATATTTTTGAGGCCCTCACGGCGCGTGATCGCCCCTACAAGCCCGGAAAAACGCTCACGGAGTCCCTGCACATCCTTGGTAATTTCAAACTAAACGGACACATTGATCCCGATTTATTTGATTTATTCGTGCGCGAGAAAATTTATCTGAAATACGCTGAGCAGTTTTTAGATGCTGAGCAGATCGATAAAGTGGATGAGGCGGCAATTCCGGGGTATGCGCCGTCGCGGTAGCGGCTGCAAGGGAAAGCCCGATCTGTCACGCCAAGACCGGGCCGCTCAAGTCAAAAAGTCAAATCAGCCAAATAATCCAAATGAGCCACACAATCCAGCGAAGATGCACGGCATCTAAACAATTTGCCCTGCCTCGGCCCTTGAGGCGCTTATCGAAAAATCAGCTTTTAATGCGCCCATAAAACTGCCGAAAATGGTCACAAAGTGCTTTTTAGCTACATTCCACAGCGCGCCTTTCAACAAAACTCGTTTCTCAACAAAGATTTGCCGGCTGTCGCGGTGCAACGACAATGTGAATTCGTTCACACCTTCGTCAGGCTGATGCCGAATGCCAGAAATTTACTGACTTATTTGGCACATTTAAGTGTATGAAAAATAACAATAAAATTTGGCGACACATTTGTTTTCAAATTCAGGTCTAAAGCTGGCCCCAACACACCCCCTTATTTTTTCCCTTGGCACACCGGTTGCATATATGTTCTCGCAAGAATAACAAGCCGCAGTAAATTCAAATCAACCAAACTGGAGCATCAAATGAAAAAAGTTCAAGCAGGTTTTACACTTATCGAACTGATGATCGTTGTCGCGATTATCGGTATTTTGGCTGCTATTGCTATTCCACAATATCAGACGTATATCGCTAAATCGCAGGTTACTCGTGCGATGGGCGAAGCTGGTGCGGTTAAAACTGCCATTGAAACTTGTGTACTAGGCGGCAAAACAACAGTTGGTATTGCACTTGTCACCGATTGCGATCCTCAAGCGACGGGATCAACCATCCTGACGGGTGCTACCCAAGGAAGTCCTATTCCTGCGAATACCGGTGTACCTCAGGTGGCAGCTGCGCTTTTGGCTGCTGGAACTCCAACAATCGTAGCATCATTTGGTAATAATGCCGCTGCCGCTTTGACAAATCCAGCAGGGCAAACTGTTACTTGGACCCGTACTGTAGATGGTTCATGGGGATGTACAACGTCAGCAAGCGTATTGCCAAAATTCAAGCCAGTAGGCTGCCCATAATTTTCTAAGCTACTTTGCAATAAAAAACGCGGCGTGAGCCGCGTTTTTTTATAAAAATTTTTTTCAGAGAAGCTAGTTCAGCTGGCATTAAGTTGCACCAAAAAGTCTTGCAAAAATTCATCCTTGGAGAAATTCGCATGCGCATCCCAAACGGATTTACGCTCATTGAGCTTATGATAGTAGTAGCCATCATTGGGATTCTGGCGGCCATTGCGTTACCTCAATATCAAACCTACGTGGTGAAGTCCCAAGTCACACGAGTCATGGGAGAAAGTAGCTACGTAAAAAATATAGTAGAAACCTGTATCGCTGATGGCAAAACCTCTATAGGTACTGTTAACGGTCAGTGTAACCCCCAAGCCCCTGGTTCGAACTTAATGTTCGGCCCTACGCAAGGTGATCCGATACCTGCAAATACGGGTGCTCCCCAAATTACGCCTCCGGCTATTGGCTTAACGCCCAGCATTACGGCTACCTTTGGAAATTATGCTGCGAGCATACTTCAAGTGGCTCCCGTAGGGCAGGTAGCTTGGACACGTATGGCGACTGGTTCTTGGTCATGCGCTACTATCAATGTTGCCCCAAAATTTAAGCCCGTAGGTTGCCCATAACGAGTCAAATTTATGTATTGCGGATATCTTTTCGTTGAATTCAACCGGAGCATGGTGCTTCATTACTAGCTATAGAGTTTAAGTATGGAAATTACAGACGCTACCCGATCCCCCGAATCAATATTATCGACTAAACAGTTTTCGCGATGGAAAGCTGCAGGCATCCATCTGGCGATAAGTGTTTCCATCGCATTAGCGGTAGTCGCGTTCATGTTTTTTCTTTGGTACCCAAGACCTTACTTTCAAGCGATGGGTGGAAGCGGCCTACTAATGCTGGTGACTGGTGTTGACGTGGTGCTCGGCCCGTTAATTACCCTCATCATTTTCAACACAAAAAAGAAATCACTCAAATTTGATTTGACCTGTGTTGCCATTGTTCAAATGGTCGCGTTAGCCTATGGCGTTTCCACCATGTTTCAAGCACGGCCTGTTTACACGGTGTTCAACAAGGATCGTTTTGATGTGATTATTGCGGCGGACTTGAATGCCACCGAACGCGCAAAAGTAACCGATGACGCATTCAAATCTTTATCCCTCACCGGCCCGCAGGCGGTAGCAATGGAAACACCAAACGATGCAAAAGAGGTACAACGCATGCTCGTTTCAGGAATTGATGCACGCGCCTTCTCCCAATACTACGTCGCCTACGAATCCAAAGCCAAAGAAGCCGCTGCCGTAGCCAAACCCTTCGCCGAATGGCAAAAAACGCATAGCGCCACCGCTGAGAAACTAAAATCGTTCCTCGCCACAAAAGCGATCGACGAAACCAAAGCCGGCTTTCTCCCGCTTTACACCCGTAACGAGGATATGACCGTCGTGCTCGACCGCGATACCGGGAAAATTCTCGCGATTGCGCCAGTAGCGCCGTAAACCTGCGCCGTAAGCCGTTATCCTGACTTTGTGGCGCTATTCATCTAGGTCTGAAAGCAAGGCAGATTCATAATCCCGGCCGCCGTAATAAATGCCAATGATGAATACCCATTTTGCACCGACCGTAAAGGCGCTGATCGCTCGCTTTTTATAATTGGTTATGCGGAGTCCGGGGCGAACATCGTCGCGACGCGTGCCTCGGTGTGGGAAATCTTGCAAGCCTTCACAATGCACAATAATGGACTCCGTGTAATGCTCGGCGATTTTCGGCGACACTGCCACGGAAATGTATTGGTAGAGCGCGACCAATTGCTCCTGAGCTTCAGGTGAGAAGATAACCGTATGCGGCATCGCTTTCTTCCAGCGGCCTTTTTGTTTTCTTGCGCGAGTGTCGCACGCAATTGGTCTACAGAGATTGCCCGCGACGGATCTGCTTTCAACGCGTCGTAAACGGGTACCACGGTTTGCAGCAGCCAATTTTCATGGCGCGGTCACGCGCCATGAGCGCACGCAAGCCGTCTCGAATGACCTCGCATTCGGTGGCGTACTCGCCATCCGTGACTTTAGATTTGACGATATCCGCCATCTCACTGGGCAAAGTGATGCTGGATTGCTGTGTGATACGCATAATATTCTCCATCAATGGGATAGGATTCAATCCTTCTCAACATGGCTTGTCGCGTCAAGAGTGAACAGGCACACGCAAATGTGCGGCCTCTAATAAAACGATGGAAACACCATACGATATGAAGGAAGGGCAGCGTAGGCTTTTGCGTTCTGTGCAGCTTGAGTTTTCCTCGCGTTCGTTGTAACGCCGGGGAGCAGCGCATTCAGTGTTAAATTTGCATTCATGATGATCCTGCTAACAAACTGCGTTGTGCGCGCCTGCAATATTAAACCACCAATGCTGGCGCGGGGTTTGAGCCATTTTTGCTCGAAAACGATCTCTGGTGGCCCAGTTTTAAATCGCGATGAGCGATGAGCGACTTGTTCTCCAGCGATCAAACCGCCCCAAACATTGCATCACTTGCGCAGGCTGATGCGAATGCGCCCTTGGCCGAGCGCCTGCGCCCGCGCACGCTTGGCGAGGTGATTGGCCAAGAGCACCTTACCGGTGAAGGCATGCCGTTGCGGATTGCGTTTGAGTCGGGCAAGCCCCATTCGATGATTTTGTGGGGGCCGCCGGGTGTCGGCAAAACGACGATTGCGCGGCTGATGGCGACCGCGTTCGAGGCGGATTTTATTGCGCTTTCGGCAGTGTTGTCAGGGGTAAAGGAAATTCGCGAGGCGATTGAGCGCGCGACGATGAATCGCAATAATTTAAATCGCCGCACCATCTTATTTGTTGATGAAGTACACCGCTTTAATAAAAGCCAGCAGGATGCTTTTCTGCCGCATGTGGAATCCGGCCTGGTCACTTTTATTGGTGCCACCACCGAAAACCCATCGTTCGAATTGAACAATGCATTGCTGTCACGCGCGGCGGTTTATGTATTGAAATCGTTGGATGATGACGCGCTGCACATTATGCTAAGAACGGCT
>JAYVYF010000114.1:0-20045 GCA_043784585.1 Burkholderiales bacterium | reverse complement strand
CAAACAAATGGCTTGGCGCCCCACTGGGCACGCACAAACGAGTCTTCACCGCGAACAAAGCAAACGTCCTGCGACCATAAGAGTGAATCAAATTCAGATTGTGAAACAAATGGCTGAATGTTGATGCGCAGATTGTCGGCAGAGGCTAACTTTTTAGCGTCATGCCAGACCGTCGCAGCACCGCCCAGTTGGCTATGAGGAATCGTAACGAAAGTCTTTACAGTCTTCACGCACATGCGCTCAATGGCATTAAGCAATTCTGGAAGTGCCGCATTTGCATAACCAAAAATCAACACCCGCAGCTCGTTTGAATGTCGCCTAGGGTTAGTCAATAGCGCCGCATCACGCTTCAGGAAAAGATCGCGTTCGCGTAGTAGTCCTCCTGTCCCCAGCTCAAAACCGGGAAAGAAAAAATATTTGTTGAGCGCTAATTGTGGATGCGGTGAAGGTAATAGATGGTGCGCAATGACCCACGATTCTGCGCTGAGGTAATCAAGATTTATCCATACCGGCGCGACGCGACGCAGCGTCATCGCATTTACATACCGTAGCGGCAGCGCGCACTGAAACGCCTCGATAACACAATCCGCGACCGCTAACGTTATATCGGTTATGTCGTCGCCAGGCCAGCCTCGAACCTCGACCCTTTCTACGATTTGCGATGATTGCAGTGGATCAAGCGCGGGCACCAGCACGGCAAGGCTGACAAGGTCATCCACGAATAAACGGGTTGTGATCTCAAACTCGTTGCCAAGCTGGCGCGCGAGACGCCATGTCACACCCACATCGCCAAAATTATCGATTACCCGGCAAAAAATATCGCAGGTCATATTCAGTTTGTGTTCAGCTGATATCGCACAAAACCCGCTCCGTCACCCTAACAACGAGCGGTTGATTTAAACGATTTAAATTCCCGCTGCGGCTACAGTTTTTATTGCGGCCCGGTAATGCTGATTGTCAGCGAGCGATCCAAACAGGGAGCGGGCCCGCATGCGCACGAGATGTTGTGACCGCTCTGATGTCGGCTTGAATCCCGTGGCGGCTAAACCTGCCAGCAATTCATCACATCGCGCCGCATCGTTGCACAGTAAAACCATATCGCACCCGGCGCTGAAGGCGGCTTCCGCCCGCTCAACAACACCACCAGCCGCTGACGCACCTTCCATCGACAAATCATCGGAAAAAATAACGCCTTCAAAACCCAGCTGTGTGCGTAAAATTTCCTTCAACCATTTTGGCGAAAAACCAGCGGATTGAGCGTCTACTTGCTCATAAATCACGTGAGCGGGCATCACCGAATCCAGCTGTTTGGCGAGCGCTTTGAATGGCACTAAGTCGTCGCGCGCGATAGCGTCCATCATGCGTTCATCCCGCGGAACTTCATGGTGTGAATCGGCTTTTACAAATCCATGGCCCGGGTAATGTTTGCCGCATGACGCTACGCCAGCTTCGTGCAACCCCGCAATCAACTCGCCGGCTACGTTGGTGACTATTTCCGGATCACGACCAAATGCACGGTCACCAATCACACCACTCTCACCCCAATCCAAATCAAGCACGGGTGCGAAGCTGAAATCGATGCCGTGTGCAGATAATTCCGCCCCTATAATATGCCCCAAAGCCTTCGCCAGTGCTAGGCCTTGAGCCATATCATGCTGGTATTTTTGGCCTAGAACGCGCATCGGTGGAATAGTCGTGAAGCCCTCGCGGAAACGCTGCACACGGCCCCCTTCGTGATCAACTGCGATCAATAATGCGGGTTCGCGAATCGCGTGAATGCTGGCGGTAAGTCGTTTAAGTTGATCCGGAGATTGGTAGTTTCGCGCAAACAAAATAACCGCCCCCATCAGCGGATGCTGCAGACGCAAGATGTCCTCAGTCGTTAATTTAAGCCCCGCAACGTCGCCCACCACAGGACCCAACGGTATTTGTAAAGTCATATTCAAATTTAATTTAGTCAAGTTTCAATCACCACAAAAGCGATCGCGTGTTCAGATTCATCCGAAATAGAAATATGCGAGTTTTTAACGTCACATTTGGCAAGTCGCTCGCTCAATGCGGTCGAGGGTTTGATGATCGGCTTGCCGCGTTCATCATGGGCAACCGCAACATCGTGCCAGCCGATTTCGGCGCCAATACCAGTACCAAATGCTTTCGAAAACGCCTCTTTCGCCGCAAAGCGTTTGGCCAGAAAGCGCGCGGGCTGTGCCGATTGGGCATATTCACCCACTTCAGTTTCATTCAAAATGCGATGCAAAAAGCGATCCCCAAATCGAAATAGCGCATCTTCAATTCGCTTGATGCTGACAATATCGGTGCCGATGCCGTAGATCATTTGCAGCCTTCGACAATCGCTGCCTGATAACGCTTCACGGTCGCGGCAAGCCCCAGCTCGAGCGCATCCGCGATCAGCGCGTGACCAATGGAGACTTCCCGCACGTGCGGCACATTGTGCAAAAAAGTGGGCAGGTTAGCCAGATTCAAATCGTGCCCTGCGTTCACACCTAGGCCCAGCTCATTCGCGACTGTTGCGGCATCCGCAAATTGTTTCAATAAGACCGCTTGATCATCCGTGCCAAACGCCTGCGCATACGGCTCGGTATAAAGTTCGATCCGATCTGCGCCGATATTTTTAGCTTGGCGAATTCCCTCGAGCCCAGCGTCCATAAACAAACTCACGCGAACGCCGAGCGCTTTTAGCTCATCAATAATAGGTTCGAGGCGTTCGTTATCGCGCGGCAAATCCCAGCCGTGATCGGAGGTAAATTGTCCCGATTCATCGGGCACTAGGGTGCACTGGTGCGGGCGCACATCGCGCACAAATTCAAGCAAATTATGAAATGGGTTGCCCTCAATGTTGTATTCCACGCCAGGCCATTCGCGCAACAAATTCGCAAGATCACGCACATCATCCGAGCGCATATGGCGACCATCAGGCCGTGGATGTACTGTAATGCCATTTGCACCCGCCTTCAATGCAATTGTTGCGGCGCGGGTGACGCTGGGAATACCCAGAGCACGAGTATTGCGCAACAACGCTATTTTATTGAGGTTAACGCTGAGATGAGTGAGCGCAGGCACGGCGGATGGGTTCGACATAATCGTTTAAATATCTTTGAGATCGCGAATAAGCTGGCGCGTGTGGAGCAGCTTATCGCCCAGTAATTGGTTAATCGCGCGACGCATCAATTGTTTGGCCTGCGCCTGAGTTTGGGGGTCGCTAAACTCGCCTGCGGCGAGATCGAGCAATGTTTTACCACTTAATTGTAATCCATCAAAGGATAAAGATGGATAGCGCTCCCGGGCGCGCATTACTTCTTTTGCTTCTTTTGCTTCTTTTGCTTCTTTTGCTCCATTTACTACCTCTGCACCCGATACACCTGTTAATCCATTCGCCCGCTTACTACTCGACGAGCTACGAATACAGACGGGTCCGCGCTCCAGCACATAAACATAACGCTCGTTCGCCGTGATCGGCTCATTGGTATCAACGTCTTCACTCAACTGTAGCGCATAGCCAAGCTCGCGTAGCAGCGACATTTCAAACTTGCGCAGCACTGTTGCGATTGCTGCCATCAAACCCGCGGGCTTGGGCTCGGAAAATACATGCATGGTGGCCAGCGCAACCACCGCTTCCTCATAGGCATCGTAAAGCACCTCGTATGCGTCCTCACGCTGCGCGAGCTTAATCAACAGCTCATTCATGTAAAACGCCGACATCAACGCCGCACCGCGTAACTGCGGATAAATGTCAGCATGCTCAACACTCTTAAGCGTTTTTAAATCCGCTTTGCCGAACCACGTTAGCAATAAACCCTGAAATGGGTTGAGGCGGCTCTTCATCGCGCTGGTAGGGCGTTTTGCACCTTTCGCAACCACCGCGACACGCCCGTGAGAGCGAGTGAAAGTCTCAACAATCAGACTAGTTTCGAGGTACGGATAGCTATGTAAAACAAAACCCGCGCTGGTATCGCCTGTCGTTTTTGCCACCTGCCATCAGCCTGCAATGATTGCGTTACTCATAGCCATATTGTCGCAGCATGGCTTCATTGTCAGCCCAGCCTTTTTTAACGCGCACAAATAATTCAAGGTAGACCTTGGCAGCAAAAGTGACTTCCATATCTTTTCGCGCATCCGTACCGATACGTTTCAGACGTTCGCCCTTGGTGCCAATAATGATCGCTTTTTGACTCGATTTGTCCACCACAATAGTCGCAAAAATGCGCCGCAAATTGCCTTCTTGCTCAAATTTTTCAATCAACACACTAATGCTGTACGGCAGCTCCTCGCCCACCTGCCGGAAAACTTTTTCGCGAATAAATTCGGCTGCCATAAATCGTTCTGATTTATCAGTAATCTCATCCACTGCAAAAACTGCCGGCGCGATAGGCAGGCGCGATTTAATCGCACGTTTCAATTCCTCAAGCGTTACCTTGTTCTTGACGCTGGTGGGCACCACCGCAGCGAAAGTGAGGCGCGAGGTGATGTCGTTTAGAAATGAAAGCAATTTTCCCTTGTCTTCGACCCGATCAATCTTGTTTACCACCAGAATGATCGGGACCAAATTCGCGACAGCATCCGACGTGTTCAAGGCGTTTAAAACCAGCTCATCAGCAGGTAGAAATTTACCCGCTTCAATTGCGAACACGATTACATCTGCGTCGGCAACTGCCTGCGTGACGGTGCGGTTCAAGACGCGATTTAGAGCATTTTCATGCGTTTTTTGGAATCCTGGGGTGTCGAGAAACAAGAACTGGGCATCGGTGTCGGTAAAAATTCCGGTGATACGATGCCGCGTCGTTTGGGCTTTTTTGGAGGTGATCGTGACCTTCTGCCCGACGAGGTGATTGAGTAGCGTTGATTTACCGACATTGGGGCGGCCCACGATTGCGATCGTTCCGCAGCGAAAAGTCTGACTTACATGCTCATTCAGCTCAGCCATTGCCAGCGCGCCTGGGAGTGTCTCAGGCAGCACTGGCTCTGCAACAGTATGAGCGGTGACAGTTGCGCTGACCGGCTGTTTTTTAGCGGACTTTTCTGCTTTGTTGTTAGCTTTCGAACTTGCGGCCTTAATGGCAGCACCAGTAACTGCATGGGTGGCTGCGGCAATTTTCGGGCTGGATGTCATGGTATTTTTGGGGAACGCTTTCTCTTTGGTGTTGTTGCAGCCGATTGGCTGGCACTGGTTAACAGCGCAAGGACTTGACTCGCGGCTTCTTGCTCTGCAACGCGGCGGCTCACGCCTTTACCCGTCGCCACTGTTTGCTGCACTGCACCGTCAGCGTCCACCAAACACTGCACCTGAAACAGTTGTTTATGTGCCTCGCCTTCGATTTTTGTCACGGTATAAGCGGGTAATGGTCGATGCTTGCCTTGAAGCCATTCCTGAAGCGCGGTCTTCGCATCTTTGCTCGGCTTGGAAAGACTCACTTGGTCCAAGCGCGCCATAAATAAATGTTCCACCACGTTGCTTGCGGCATCAAATCCCGCATCCAGAAATACCGCGCCAAGCAAGGCTTCTACCGCATCTGCTAATATCGATGGACGTTCTGCCCCACCAGTTTTTAATTCGCCCTCGCCCAACCTCAGCCGTGAGCCCAATTCCAGTTCCGTCGCGATTTCAGCCAATACATTCTGATTAACCAAATTAGCCCGCAAGCGACTCAATTCACCTTCCGGCATCCCCACAAAACGACCAAAAATGAACTTTGCGATGGCGCAGTTAAGTACGCTATCGCCTAAAAATTCCAGACGTTCGTTGTGTGGCGTGCCAAAACTGCGGTGCGTTAACGCCTGCGAAAGAAGCCCCGGCAGAGCGAAATGATAAGCAAGTTTGCGCTCCAGTTCATCGGACGCTGTCAACATCGCGACGATATCGTTAAGTTTTTCGTGTTATCGCGGACGAAGGAATCAGAACCTATTTATCAGCCGTGCTGGCGCTAAATTCAATTAACAAGGTATGCCTTGGGATCAACACAATGCGGTGTGTCCACGCGGCAGTGACTACTGTTTCGTTACCGTCTTTGGTGATTTCCAGATCGTCTGATTTCACCACTTCCGAATAGTCAGCGGAGACGCGCTTGTCAAAACTTTTGCGGATGTCGGCCACGGTGCCAGTTTTAACTTCATCCGAGGTTTTCATCGCCGCAATGATTTTCTTGACGGTGAAATATTCCAGATAGGCGGGAATAATTTTGAGCGCCAGCAAAAACACCAGGCCGCATACCGCAAAAATGAAAATAAGGCTGATGAAGCTGATGCCGCGTTGCCGTTTGGCCATGGCGACGTTTGTGTTCATATATGGGGAGAGTCTCATCAATAACCTCACTCGCTAATTAATTGGGACAGACAAATTACTACTTATTCTATGGATTGACCCACGCGTTTAAGCGCGCCAAAATTCATCCAGACCAGCACCGCTTTACCGACAATATTCTCTTCGGGCACAAATCCCCAGTAGCGGCTGTCATCGCTGTTATCGCGGCTATCACCCATCATGAAGTAGTGGCCGTCAGGCACTTTGCAAACCACCCCATCTTCATTGTAAACACAATTCTTGTTGTACGGAAACTGCCGAACGCCCGATAAACTAATGACAGGATAGCGCGGATCGACCATCATGCTATGCGGCTTTTCACCCAACTTTTCGGCGAATTGATCAAACTGGCGCATGCCCATTCGATCATCAACTTCAGTGAAAATCCCGGATTTTTCAGTCGTTATCGCCTGACCGTTGATGGTCAGCCGCTTGTTTCGATATTCAACGGTATCGCCCGGTGTTCCGACCACACGTTTGATGAAATCTTTGCTGGGATTTTCCGGGTAACGAAACACCATCACGTCACCGCGTTTCGGCAAATTAATATCAACAATTTTTTTATTGATGACCGGCAGTCGAATACCAAACGTATATTTGTTGACCAGAATAAAGTCACCGACAAGCAACGTTGGAACCATCGAGCCCGACGGAATCTTGAACGGCTCATACAAAAATGAGCGGAGCAGAAACACCACTAATATCACTGGGAAAAAACTCTTGGCCATTTCGACCACGACCGGGTCACCAGAATCTTTTGCCCGTTTTTTGCTTAATATCAGCGCATCAATCACCCAAATAACACCCGTAATAACCGTTGCCAGCAGCAACACCGTTGCAAAGCCGAGCACCTCTTTGAATGTCAGCATCGCCATCGCCACGATGGCAAAAATCGGCCACGCGATTTCAAGCCAGACGTTTGGATGATTCGAATCTTCATTACCCACTATCGATGCAGCAACACCAGGCTTTCGAAAAAAACCGGTGACGATAACAAGACCACTAATAGCTAACGCAGCCCAACCAATTATTTCCCAATTCATTTATTTTCCTTAAGCCCGGTTAATGTTGGCTCGTTAAATCCCAACGACCCAGCTTATTTTGTTGATTTGCATCACATCAAGCTACAGCCATGCGACGAATACCCGTTAATACAACACTAACGCTCGCAATCTTATATTTTCGACAAACTCCACGCTTTATCGGAACTGGTTTTGACGTGCTAAATTTGCAAAATCGCCAGAAATGCCTCTTGCGGAATTTCAACGCTGCCTACTTGCTTCATACGTTTTTTACCGGCTTTTTGCTTTTCCAACAGCTTGCGCTTACGAGAAATGTCGCCGCCATAACATTTTGCCAGCACATTTTTACGCAATGCTTTTACATTCTCGCGCGCAATAATATTAGCGCCAATCGCCGCCTGCACTGCCACATCAAACATTTGGCGCGGAATCAATTCACGCATTTTTGCAGCTAATTCACGGCCTCGGAATTGACTGTTGGCGCGATGAACGATCAACGATAGTGCGTCCACTTTATCGCCGTTAATCATGATGTCGAGCTTGACTAGATCCGCCGCGCGGTATTCCTTAAAATCGTAATCAAGCGATGCATAACCACGCGACACCGATTTCAATTTGTCAAAGAAGTCCATCACCACTTCATTCATCGGCATATCGTATTTCAAAATTACTTGTCGCCCGGCGTACTGCATATCAATCTGCGCACCACGCTTCTGGTTACACAGGGTGATCACCGCGCCGACATATTCCTGTGGCATCAACATCGTAGCCGTAATGATGGGCTCACGAATTTCCTGAATTTTTGAAAGCTCGGGTAACTTTGACGGATTCTCGATCTCGATGACCGAGCCGTCGTTGTTGACGATCTGGTAGATCACGGTGGGCGCGGTGGTAATGAGCTCCATGTCGTACTCACGTTCAAGCCGCTCTTGTACAATTTCCATGTGCAAGAGACCCAGAAAACCGCAGCGAAATCCAAAACCCAGCGCTTGCGAGGTTTCTGGCTCAAAACGAAGCGAAGAATCGTTTAACTGTAGCTTGGTCAGCGCATCACGCAATGCGTCGTATTGGTTTGATTCCACCGGATAAAGTCCGGCAAACACCTGCGGCTTGATTTCTTTAAATCCAGGCAACGCGGCAGTTGCAGGGCGGTCTACCAGCGTCACCGTATCGCCTACTTTTGCCGACGCCAATTCCTTGATGCCCGCAATAATAAAGCCTACACCACCGGCAGAAAGCTGATCTTTACCCACTGATTTTGGTGTGAATACGCCAACGTGCTCGACCAGATGTTGCGCACGTGTTGCCATCAACAGAATTTTGTCTTTTGGCCTAATCACGCCGTCAACGACGCGAACCAGCATTACCACACCAACGTAATTATCAAACCAGGAATCAATAATCAACGCTTTTACAGGTGCACTCACATCGCCCACCGGGTGAGGAATTTTAGCAATGACGGTCTCAATAACATCATCAATACCCAATCCTGTCTTGGCGCTGCATTGCACCGCGTCAGAGGCATCAATCCCAATAATGTCTTCGATTTCGGCCTTAACGCGCTCTACATCCGCAGACGGCAAATCAATTTTATTTAACACCGGCGCAACTTCAACGCCCAGCTCTACCGCGGTGTAGCAATTAGCCACTGTTTGCGCTTCTACGCCTTGCGAGGCATCAACGACCAACAGCGCGCCCTCGCAGGCAGAGAGTGATCGCGAAACCTCATACGAAAAATCGACGTGTCCGGGCGTGTCAATCAAATTCAATTCGTAAGTCTTCCCATCGCGCGCGTTGTACGTCAGCGCAGCGGTCTGGGCCTTGATCGTAATCCCGCGTTCACGCTCAAGCGCCATTGAATCAAGCACTTGCGATTCCATTTCGCGTGATGAAAGGCCGCCGCAGCGCTCAATAATGCGATCCGCCAAGGTAGATTTGCCATGGTCGATGTGCGCAATAATTGAAAAATTTCTGATTAATTTCATACCAATAGGGGGGGTATCAACATCGCCGTTAAATATCTCAAGAAAGGCCTTAAAAAACGAATAAGGGCACGACCTCGTGCCCTTATTTTTGAAAAGCGGTTCAACTCATTAATTTTAACGCAAGCGCATTATTTCTGCGAGCTATTCCACACTACACCTCGCATCGAGTCACCTAAGTAAGCTGATTGTTCAGTGAGCCATGTAATGCGCTAAAAAAGCGCCTCCATCAAAAACGTGATGACAAATCTCACTCTTCTCATCCATCAATGCCGGCACCTTGCCCCCATATTAAGCCTCTAGGTCAGGGCGCAAATCAATATCGACAATTTCCATTTCCAGCTGAATCTGATGGCGGCGTTGACAGCTGGGCAACGCCGCAATCAAGTCATCACATAAATAGCAATAACGCCTGGACACAACGGTAAGTTTCATGATCGCTCAAGCGTCGACACTTATCGTTTAAAAAGCAGTTCCTATTTTTACTTCGCATCCGCTCGCAACGTCACGTAGCGACTTTCTTCGCCGCGTTTAATCAACAACGCAGCCGGCTTCTTGGCATCCATTTTTGCCACCAAATCAGCAAATTGCGCCGCCGTTTTGACGTCCACAGTATTGAACGCCAGAATTAAATCACCCGCCTGAATTCCTGCTCTTTCGGCTGCGCCATCAACATCATCGACGATAACGCCTTGACCCAATTTCAACTCTTTTTTATCGTCGGCGCCAATATCTTTTACGATCAGTCCGAGGCGATTAGGTGTTCCTAGCGGCTTGGGGTCTGCTTTCTTGTCGCCCAAATTAGCCACTCGTACATCCGCGGGTGCCTCGGCTACTGTCACCGTGTAATCTTTGTCCACACCCTTGCGCCAGATCGAAAGCGTAAGTTTTGAGCCCGGCGCTTTGGTTGAAATGGCTCGCACAACATCGATATTGTTTTTCACAGCGACGCCATTGACCTTGCGAATGATATCTTTGCCTTGAATCCCCGCTTTATCGGCTGGGCCGCCTTTCTCAACGTTTTTGATCATCACACCGGGCGATTTTGGCAAACCGAATGATTCAGCAAGGTCATCAGTAATACCACCCTGCTCCATCTCGATCTGAATACGACCGCGTGTTACTCTGCCGCCTTTGATAATTTGGTTCGCGGTTTCGTTTGCGGTGTTGATCGGGATCGCAAACGAGATGCCGATGTAGCCGCCACCATCAGAGTAAATTTGTGAATTGATGCCAATAACTTCGCCCTTGATATTGAATAATGGACCGCCTGAATTGCCAGGATTAACGGCCGCGTCGGTCTGAATAAAAGGAACAAATTCACCAGTCTCACGCGTTTTGGCGCTGACAATTCCCGCTGTCACGGTGTTCTCGAAACCAAACGGAGAACCGATTGCCATTACCCATTCGCCGACACGCACTTTGTCAGAATCACCCAGCGTGACTTTCGGCAACCCGGTAGCTTCAAGTTTAAGCACCGCAATATCGGTGCGCTGGTCAGAACCGATTACCTTTGCCTTGAATTCACGTTTATCCGTGAGCGTTACGATCACTTCGTCGGCATTCGCAACAACGTGCGCGTTGGTCAGCACATAGCCATCCGCTGAAAAAATAAAACCCGATCCCTGTCCCAAATTTTTTAGCGGCGACTCGTCACCACTTTTCGGGGCGCGCCGTGGTGATTTGGGATTCGGTGCATTGGGATTTGGGTTACGTGGCGATGGAGTTGCGTCCGGTGGCATAAAGCGGCGGAAAAATTCATACATAGGATCATTCTCATCCATCGGCATACCGCCTTGGGCACGCGCACTGGCTCGGGCTTTGGTACTCACATTAACCACCGCAGGGCCAAATTTATCGACCAGATCGGTAAAATCAGGCAGCTCCTTCGCGGACACTACAGTGACAGAAGAAATCGTGAGCGCAAACACCATAACGGACACAGCAAGCGCGCTAAATGCCATATTCATAGCCGCTTTTAGAACGCACTGGGCGGCTATGCTTTCGACCCTACTCATTGCCGGCAGCGCATGAAAACGGGTATTAAAGGCAGCATTAGTAAATAAAGCAACTTGATTAACAAAAGTACGACTATTCATTTTTTCTCCGTCACATGAAATTCAAATATCAAACCAAATCAGTCCCACAACTTTAGATCACGATACCAAGGCCATCATCAAACCTTCACTAACGTAACTACTATAACGAGCTCAGCAACAAACCAGATTCAGTACTTGAACCCGGCCACACGATTTTGCTGCGCTAAATGTGCACTTTGCAGCAACCTGCAAACTCACCGCGCTTTGCGGGTGACGCCATCTGCTATTGCTTGCACCGCCGCGAATGGCACCTCACCCATCACCGTGACCTGATAATCCGCCACAGACCGCACCGCGAAGGTCGTCGGACTATCGTCTGACGCGCCGCCGGCACTCACCCGTGCAGGAGTTTGTGAGGGCTCTGCAAATACAGAAACGTGTGATACGCCGTCCGAAAACACCAAATGCGCCACAGGTTGTGGACGACCGGAAAGAGAGCGCATCATTTCCATTATTTTTTTGAAACCTGCCGGCAGATTACTAACCAGCCAACCGGTTTCAGAATCTTTTTGCGTAGCGGCTGGCACGGAATAATCACGCCGCCAACCAACTGATTCCTCAAATTTGGATTTAAGAGACTGTTTTGACACGGTACGGCTGAGATCAAGCTGAGTGAACACAAACTGTTCGAGCAACTGGTTCCGATCATTGAAAGTTTTTGCACGAAGCAACAAACCCGAACCGAGTTCAGCGCAAAACTTTTGCGTATAGCGCATCGAATCCTTTGGCTCCAGAATAATCCACTGGCAATCGTAATCCGCAAATCGATCTTTGGGACCTAGCTTAATTCGATAATTTTCTGCAATTTTTTGTGGGCTACCTGTCACCAATGCCGGGAAAAATCTGCCCGTTGCGCGACGATCAATGCGTACAACTTTAGCTTCAGGCTGATAACAATACATTTCCTCGTTGCGCCGGATCGTTTCCATCATCGGCCCGTCGAGAGCTTCAATTTTTTCGTGCTCGACGCCTTGCTTGTCAACTAAATGGGTGACTCGCGAAGAAGTACTGTTTTCCGGTGTCGAGTGCACAAATACGCCCACGTATGGCATTTCGCGGCCTGCCCGCGAAATGCGCTCCAACCATTCAAGCTCATCACCGCTTTTCAAATCTCGTGGTTCGCCTGGCCGATTTTCCTGAACCGGGAAACGTGAAGCCCTAATATTTTGACTCATTAGGCCATCGCGCACGACTCCCGCAAACACATGTTGCATAGAACTCACTGCGCTACAAAACATCACGCTGGTTAGCGCAAGCTTAACGGAACGTGCGAGCCTGCGGACTGGTCGCTGTGTGGATCTAGATGACGAAGTAGGAACCGGGTTCATATCTTGCTCAGTGCGCCTGCATACGAATTACAACCACCTTATTTTTAACGGCCCTGTCTTTACTCGGTCGCGTGAATTCAGCCCAACACGCAATGAAAAGTAGACTAATATTAGACGTAACACCTAAAAAACTTACTGTGCCGCAGCTTGACGCGGTTCAAGACGCTTCAACGAAGCAGATTGGAACGCCGATGCGTTCGCAAACTGACGATGGATCACCAGATAGTCATTAACGCGCTTATTTGCTTCAATTTCACCTGCCGCTAATGATGATGCCGAAATCGCGGGTATTAACGCTTGCCGCGTTTGTTCAGCAACTTGCAGAGGCGCGACATTGCCATTCTGTTGACGCAGTGCAATCACACCGATGGCCGTTACCGTCACCACCGAAGCCGCCATTGCCAACACCATACGCGTTTTCTTTTCAATCGCCGCCGGCTTGGCCACCACACTCAATTTGGCCGAAGCCAATATGGCCGCGGGCGCTAAAATGGTAGGCTCTGCCGCCAACTTCGCGAAGATGGATTCAGCACAGGCTTTCCGTCGTGCCGTGACCGATGGCGAATCTCCGCGCAATGCGTCACCGATTAAATGGTAGCAATCCCAATCACCACGCTGCTGCACATCTTGGCCAAGTGTTTTGATCGCCGCGATCGCTTCGCCACGATCCAGCTCACCGTCCATCAACGCTGATAATTTTTCGTTCATTTCACCATCTCCTATCCCTCATCGTGCCTAGCTGGGGACGCAATTGCAGCGCGACCGCTTCGCGTGCGCGGAAAATCCTTGACCTTACGGTGCCAATCGGGCACTCCATAATTTGTGCAATTTCTTCATAACTCATACCATCGATTTCACGCAACGTGATGGCAGTCTTTAATTCTTCAGGCAAAGCATCGATCGTTTTATTAACAATTGCACCAATCTGCTTTGACATCAACTCCGCGTCTGGCGTTGCGATGTCACGAAGGCCACTTGCATCTTCAAAACCCTCCGCTTCTTCAACGTCAAATTCAGTGCTGGTAGGCGCTCTGCGGCCTTGACTGATCAAATAATTTTTGGCGGTGTTCACTGAAATTCGATAAAGCCAAGTATAAAAAGCACTATCTCCACGGAAATTTGCTAGCGCCCGGTATGCTTTGATGAACGATTCCTGCGCAACATCCTCGACCTCAGCCTGATCACGAATGATGCGCGATAACAGACGTCCGACTTTGCGCTGATATTTAATCACCAGCAATTCAAAAGCCTTCTTGTCGCCTGCCTGCGCGCGTTCAACCAATTGTTGATCGATTTCTCGATCACTCATCGAACCTACTCCCGTTTTAAGCGTCACTTCCGGGATGTTTACTCTCATCGCCCTAGATGCGGCGGCGGCACCGGCAGCACGCACTGAATTTACGGCGCGTCGCTGTACCGCCGAAATGGAAGCAGAAGCTTCTTTTAAACCATACCCGGAATTCATCAAACCTGTGTCGGGTATTATAAACGTTAGCTCAGTCATATTTGCCTCTCCTGCACTTTGTTTTGGAGTCAAAAAATTGCAAAAATTCTCTTCTCTGTATCGAGATGGCGAACTTGGAACAAATTGCTATCTATATGGACCTCCGGATGATGCAATAGTTCACCGCAACTCGTGATTTGGACTCAAACTAACTAATTTATGTATTTTTTTAAAAGCGTGTGAAATGAAAAACTATGATGTGCTGATTATTGGCAGTGGCTTGGCGGGTATGTCGTTGGCGTTGAGACTAGCTGAAACTCAGAAAGTTGCCCTGCTCACCAAACACGAATTACTTGACGCCGCAAGTGCGTGGGCACAGGGCGGGATTGCCGCGGTGTTAAGCGATGACGATTCCGCTGAAAACCATATTCGGGATACGCATGTGGCGGGAGCGGGCTTATGCAAAGACGAGGCGGTACGATTTGTGGTGGAGCATGGTCGAGATGCAGTGGAATGGCTGGTAAATCAAGGCGTGCCGTTTACGCGCGATGACAATAACCATGCTGAGCTCCACCTCACCCGCGAAGGCGGTCATTCGCATCGGCGCATTGCCCACGCCGCCGATGCGACTGGCAGTGCCGTGCAAAAAACCCTGGTTTCACAATTAAAAGCACACCCGAATATAGAAGTGCTCGAGCATCACATTGCGGTCGACTTGATTACCAGCAAAAGGCTAAGCTTGAGCAACGAAAAGCGCTGCTACGGTGCATACGCGTTGAACAACAAAACCGGCAAGGTCTATACCATCGGGGCGCGGTTCACGGCATTGGCGACGGGCGGCGCAGGCAAGGCGTATTTGTACACCACCAACCCTGATGTGGCCACCGGTGACGGTGTTGCGATGGGCTGGCGGGCGGGCTGTCGGGTTGCGAACATGGAATTTATGCAATTTCATCCAACCTGCCTATATCACCCTGCGGCCAAATCGTACTTAATTACGGAAGCAGTACGTGGTGAGGGTGGCTATTTAAAGCTGCCCGACCCGAACGATAAAACCCGCGCTGGCGAGCGTTTTATGCCTTCTCATGATGAGCGCGCGGAACTCGCTCCGCGTGACGTGGTAGCGCGCGCGATCGACTATGAAATGAAAAAGCGCGGGCTTGATTTTGTTTATCTCGATATCTCGCACAAGCCTGCCGATTTTCTGAAATCGCACTTCCCCAACATCTATGAAAAATGCTTGACCTTTGGCATCGATATCACCAAAGACGCGATTCCTATTGTACCGGCTGCGCACTATACCTGCGGTGGTTTGGTCACTGATTTGCGTGGTCGGACTGATGTGGACAATCTGTATGCGATCGGTGAAGTTTCGTGCACCGGCCTGCATGGGGCAAACCGTCTGGCAAGCAATTCATTGCTGGAATGTCTGGTGTTTTCGGAAGCCGTGGTCAAGGATATTGCCGCGTCTACATCAGCGACCATTCCATTGCTGCCTGACTGGGACGAAAGCCGCGTTACCCACGCCGATGAAGAAGTGATTATCTCGCACAACTGGGATGAGTTGCGGCGTTTTATGTGGGACTACGTCGGCATTGTGCGCACGGATAAACGCCTCGAGCGTGCGATGCACCGGATCAATTTACTCAAAGACGAAATCTACGAGTACTACGCCAATTTCCGCGTTTCAAACGACCTGATTGAATTACGTAATCTGGTGCAGACTGCCGAGTTAATTGTGCGCTGTGCGTCTAGTCGCAAAGAAAGCCGCGGACTGCATTTCAGCACGGACTACCCTACATTGCTGCCGGTCGCCATCGATTCCATCCTCACGCCAAACCCATAATCACAAAAATGACGTATTTATATTCCGTTAGCGAGACGCGGCAGATGGAGGCCCTGCATTTAAAATTCCATCCTGAAAAATCGCTTATGCAATCGGCAGGCGAAGCTGTAGCCGCGTTGGCAGTGAGTGTGATCAAAAAAAACAAATTAGAAAAATCTGTTTTGGTTATCGCCGGACCGGGCAATAACGGTGGTGACGCCTGGGTCGCCGCCAGGGCACTGCAAACTAAAAAAATAAAAGTACGCGTATGGCAAATCGGCGTACAGAAACACGCCGACCCCGCTTCAAAAAAAGCGCATGCTGCCTATATTGCCGCCGACGGAATCGTTGTTTCGTCCACCCCGGAGACTGGCCGGAGCGCCGCGCCAACGCTGGAGTCTGGGCCGGCATTTGGAATTATTATCGATGGCATTTTTGGCCTTGGCCTCAGCAAACCTCCCGCGGGCGAATTTCGCGATGCAATTCGTTTTGCCAATGAGCAATGTAAAAATTCAGCGACACAAATTCTAGCCATCGATATTCCATCCGGACTATCGGCTGATACCGGCGTTGCATTTGCAGACACAATCAATGCCGACGCCACCATTACATTTCTGGGCGCAAAGCCTGGCCTTTACACAGCCGATGGCACCGACCATTGCGGCAAAATTTATATTGATACGCTCACGGCAAATCTGCCAGCCAGCCACGCTAAATTGCTCACCGAGGCCGACATGGCCGAGCTCATTCCGCGGCGCCGCAACAATACACATAAGGGCACCTATGGCAATGTCGGCATTATTGGCGGCGCGAAAGGGATGGTCGGTGCCGCTGTGCTCGCAGCGCGCGCCGCATTGCACATGGGCCCGGGAAAAGTTTTCATGGGACTGATTGCGACTGACGCGATGGCGTTTGATGCAATCAATCCGGAGATCATGGTTCGCCACGCTGGAAATATTGCCAGTGATAAAGATATCAGCGCGTATGCAATCGGCATGGGTGGCGGTATAGGCAAGGACAATGCCAAAGCCGTCAAAGCATTACTTGCCGAAGTTTTGGCCTCGGGAAAACCTGTTTTGATCGATGCCGATGCCTTGGAATTTGTCAAAATTAAAAATGCAAAGGCCCTCACTGGCCAGCCTCTTAAGGCAAAAAAGGCTGAAAATAACCGTCTCGCGCAGACTTTAAATAAACACCCAGTGTTGACGCCTCATCCCGGAGAAGCCGCACGACTACTCAACATCACCACAGCAGCGGTTCAAGCAGATCGAGTCAATGCTGCCAGCAGTATCGCCCAACGCGCCAAAGCCATCGTCGTTTTAAAAGGCGCGGGAACCGTCATTGCCACGCCCGGCGGCAACTATTTCATTAACACCAGCGGCAATCCCGGCATGGCATCCGGCGGCATGGGCGACGCCCTTTCGGGCATGATTGCCGCGTTTTTAGCGCAAGGTCTAACGCCACTCGACGCAGCGAAATTAGGCGTTTATTTGCACGGTGCCGCCGCTGATTGCGCCACGCATCACGGCATGGGGCCTCATGGTCTTACCGCTTCAGAAGTGATTTTTGAAGCGCGGACCTTGTTGAATACGGGCTTGCGTGATGAGCATGATCATGATCATGAAGATTGAGCGATGCGCCAACCGCTAGTTGAACTCGACTCTACCTGACACGCGGATGAAACTGCACAACCTTTGCTCCACCATCCTTCACCGCATCTTTCACCTCACGACCCGTTGAAGCTTCCGCTCCACACCCACTGCAGCCGCTCCCGCAAGCTTTGTCTGACGCTTGCGGGATATTGACAAGCCGCTGCGCCACTTTAGCAAAACCGATCTTGTTTAAGCTAGCCGCCATCACGACACGAAACTTCTGTTGAGCCGGTTTCGGTGCCAATTTGAACGCGACATGCGCTGCTGCAACGCCGACCATCAGCGAAATTACCAGTGCCTCAAGCATATCAGGGTACCCCCAGCCCAAACGCGAGTGCAACGCGGTAAGTGATGAACGAGGCGAGATAGGCAAGCCCAAACAAATACGCGGCCATTAAAATTGGATAGCGCCAGCTATTGGTTTCTCGTTTGACCACGCTCAGCGTTGCGATGCATTGAGGGGCAAACACATACCATGCCAGGAGTGATAGCGCGGTAGCGATACTCCAGGTGCTGGCAATGAGCGGGGCAAGTTGCGTGGCAAGCGCATCGCCGGTTTGCGAAAGTGCATACACAGTGCCAAGTGCACCAACAGCAACTTCGCGCGCAGCGAGGCCGGGAACGAGGGCGATACAGATTTGCCAATTAAAGCCAACGGGTGCAAATAACACTTCAAGGCCGCGACCCATCAGGCCTGCCGCGCTGTAGTAAATCGCGGGCTGGGTGGCGTCGGCTGGTGGCGCGGGAAACGTAGATAGCGCCCACAGCAGAATCATCAGCGACAAAATAATCGTGCCCACACGCGTCATGAAAATTTTCATGCGCTCCCACAAGCCAAGCATCAAATTTTGGAGATGCGGCCAATGATAATCAGGAAGCTCCAGCATCAGCGCATGGTTTGTTTTACCCGACTTTCTATTCACAAAACTTTTGAATACCCAGGCTACTGCCATTGCCGAAACAATACCAGCGACATAAAGCGCGAACAACACCACGCCCTGTAAATTGAAGAATTGCCAGACGGTTTTGTCTGGAATAAATGCAGCAATGATGAGTGCGTAGACCGGTAGCCGGGCAGAACAAGTCATCAGCGGCGCAATCATGATGGTCGCAAACCGATCGCGCGGGTTCTGTATGGTGCGAGTTGCCATCACACCAGGAATCGCGCAGGCAAAGCTGGACAATAATGGGATGAATGCGCGACCGGATAATCCCACGCGGCCCATCAAACGATCCAGCAAAAATGCCGCACGCGGTAAATAGCCAGAATCTTCCAACGCCAGAATGAAGAAAAATAAAATCAAAATCTGCGGTAAAAAAACCAATACACTGCCGACGCCGCCAATAATGCCTTCCACCAGCAGGCTGCGGAGCATGCCGATAGGTAGATATGCGCCAAGCTGCGCTCCGCCCCACGTCACGCTATCCTTAATCGCATCCATCGGCAGTTTAGCCCAGCTAAACACGGCCTGAAATACCAAAAACATAAGCACCGCGAGCAGTACCAAACCAACCACTGGATGCAACACCACAGCATCGATTGCTTCTGTGTAGGTGCCGGTTTCCACTCGCGTATCGACGCAGGCTTTGAGCAAGCGATGAACCTCAGCGCGCGTTTCTACCGGGGAGAGAGACGGGGCTGGAGCAGGCCGCGCTGACGCGTCAAACGCATTCTTTGCGGCGCGGATTGGCAGACTAAATTGATCCAGACAGTGAATTAAATCTACCACCCCGCCAGCTCGAACTGCCACCGTTTCCACCACGGGCAAACCAAGTTCCTGGCTCAGTTTTTCACGATCAATTTTAATGCCGCGCTTTTGCGCCACATCGCTCATATTCAATGCCAGCAGGATCGGCTTACCGAGGCGTTTTAACTCCAGCACCATGCGTAAATTCAGGCTCAGATTGGTTGCATCGACTACACATACAATGCAAGCTGGCATCGGTTCGTCACGACGATTACCCATCACGACATCGCGGGTTATCGCCTCATCCGGTGTGGTTGCGTTAAGGCTGTAGGCACCGGGCAAATCAAGCACTCGCCAGGCTCGACCGGCTGGGGAAACAAAGCTGCCTTCTTTGCGCTCAACCGTCACTCCTGCATAGTTGGCAACTTTTTGGCGCGCCCCTGTAAGCCTGTTGAATAGCGCAGTTTTGCCGCAGTTTGGGTTGCCGACCAAAGCGATCAGTGATGAAGCCGAATCCGCTTCACCGGCTGACCTGAGGCGGTTAGGTGCGTGTTTAGACTTGTCATTCGGCAATTGAGAGACGGCATTCATGTTATTTCACGCTCAGTCGTCTGAGTCGGCGGGTCAACCACTGTCGGCGCCAGCGGTAGAACTGAAATAAGTGCGGCTTCAAATCGTCGCAATGCGAA
>JAYVYF010000113.1:0-4348 GCA_043784585.1 Burkholderiales bacterium | reverse complement strand
CGGAAGCATAAGTTATGTCAATCCTATTGCCGAGAGATTAATCGGCTGGACAAACGAAGAGGCAAGCGGTCAGCCGTTCCAGGAAGTATTCAAAGTGTTTACTGAAGTGACGTCGGCTGTATCACCGATAGCCATGTCACTTGACACCGATGAAACCATGCGACTCACGCGCCGCCCCATGTTTGTTCGGCGGGATGGTGTGCGATTTCCCGTCGAAGAATCGTCCGAACCGATTGTGAATCTCAGTGGCTCTAAAATCGGCTCTGTGGTGGTATTCCGTGATGTAACTGACACCCATTTGATGGGCCAAAAACTGGCCTACCAAGCCCACCATGATTTTTTGACGGGCTTGCCCAACCGGCTTCTGTTGCAAGACCGGATGGTGCAAGCAATCAAATATGCGCAACGTCAAAAATGTCTGATGGCCCTGTTGGTACTCGATCTAGACCATTTTAAAACGATCAATGATTCGCTCGGTCATGGGGTTGGCGACAAGCTGCTGCAGCAAATCGCTGAAAGCCTGAAAACCTGCGTGCGAGCTTCGGATACCCTTTGTCGCCACGGCGGCGATGAATTTATTATTTTATTGCCGATCATCGACACAATTGAAAACGCAGCCGAGGTCGCGCGGACGATTCTTTTATCTATCAACAAGACCTACGTTGTCGACGGACATCAGCTTAAAACGTCATGTAGCATCGGTATTAGCCTATGTCCGGAACATGGCATTGATGTTGATAGCCTGACCAAAAGTGCCGACATGGCGATGTATCAGGCGAAATTAAATGGCCGCAATAATTTCGCTTTTTGTTCGGAGGAATTAAATGTTCAAGCCAATGAACGTTTAATGCTCGAAAACAGAATGCGCCGGGCACTTGAGAAAGGCGAATTCATACTGCACTATCAGCCCAAAATCTGCCTGAAAACGTTGACGATTACTGGCGTTGAGGCGCTCATTCGTTGGCAGGATCCCGCGCTAGGCATCATTTCACCGTCTACATTTATTACGGTAGCCGAAGAGACTGGATTGATTGTCCCTATTGGCAAATGGGTGTTGTACGAAGCCTGCCGGCAGGCTAAGGCTTGGCAGGCTGACGGCGTTACAGCGATCAGGGTGGCAGTGAACATTTCCGCTATCCAGCTCAGACACAAGAATTTTTTTGCCGATGTGCTGGAGACATTGGATGCTACTGGCCTTGCGCCGGAATGCTTGGAGCTCGAGCTAACCGAAAGTGTGCTGATGAGGAGCCACGATGCTGAAAAAGATGTGTCTTTGCTGGTTGCCCTCAAAAAGCTGGGCATACAGTTTTCAATAGACGACTTTGGCACCGGGTATTCGAGCTTGAGTTATTTAAAACGGTTTCCGATTGACACCTTAAAGATTGACCAGTCTTTTGTTCGCGACATTAGCACAAACCCAAGCGACGCCGCGATTGTGAGCGCGATTGTGCAAATGGCAAGAGTGTTAAACATACGGGTGCTAGCCGAAGGAGTGGAGACTAAACAGCAATTAGCATATCTGCGTTCGAATAGCTGCGACGAAGTGCAAGGCTTTTATTTCAGCCAGCCGATCGAGGCTGATAAAGTGGTTGCGCTTTTTTCAGCCAACAGCGTCGTTACCCCAAGTCGTTGGACAAGATTGCGCGGCCATAAAAAATAAGCGCGCCGGCTCGACGGTCGCAGCTGCGGGACGTCACTTTTGCATCGATCTTCAACTATGTCGTATATCGCTTCCTATCATTGGCGTAGGAATCTCATGCCCAAACGACTGACATGATGATGCATGACTTCATTTGTGATCCGTTGAAATTTATCTTCAACGTCGATTGACCGCAACACTAAAAGCCGTGCTGGCGTTGTGCAACATTATCGACAGAACCAGCTTTTTCGGTGTGAAATCCGCGTCATAAAAATTGCACTTCCGTTTAGGCCGCAACCGCTGTAAGCGTTGTTCAAAAAGCAGTGACTTCGGTTTGCGACGCTATCAACAGTGCTCATTGACGTCAAGTGCCAAGATGGCTCATATAAAGAGCGTCATGCTGAAGTGCTGAAGTGCATACCACCATTTGGTTTATAAATTACGTACGAAAAAAAGGGTGGTCTTTCGACCACCCCTCAAGGCGCACTCTCGAATATTCGCAGAGGAGAACCTTTGGTGATTTGAGGACCTATTCAAACCATCAAAGCGCCCAGGGAGGGAGGGCGTTCTGCAAATACTCCTAAGTAGCACAGCAGTTCGCGTGCCACATTTTTGTGGTCCTTATAAAACAATGAGTTGCGACCTTTGGGGAATATTTTGCCGGGTCTGGTCAGTTTTGTGCTGTCGTGCCAGAGCGACACATTCGATAATTTATCGTAAATGGCTGATTTAATACAAAAAAAATGTCGCCAAATGGCGACATTTTTAAGTGCTAAAACTTCCCTTTCACGTCATCTTTTTAACGTGGCACATGCTCTGATTTAATAACGGCAATTTCGGCAAATTAAACCTGCTGAACTTTAAAATGTGCCGCTTCCAGCCCATGGCGTTGTAACAGTTTGTAAAATTCAGTGCGATTTCGTCTTGCTAGCTTGGCTGCCTGCGTCACATTGCCCGTTGTCAATTTCAAAAGGCGCGTCAAATAATCATATTCAAAGCGTTTGCGCGCATCTTCAAACGAATCTACCATCTGTGTGCCAAGTTGCATCGCTTGCTCCACCACTTTCGGCGCAACAATATCGGTACTGGCCAGTGCGACCGCCTGTTCTGCTACGTTATAAAGCTGGCGAATATTGCCAGGCCAAGGTGCCGCCACCATTATTTCAAGCGAGTCAGGCGAAAATGCGTTCACGTTTTTATCGTAACGGGTTGCCAGTGCTTTCAAAAAAAAGTTGAGCAACAACGGAATGTCTTCGCGTCGCTCACGCAGCGGTGGCAAATGCAGCGTCACCACGTTGAGCCGATAAAATAAATCTACCCGAAAGACTCCATCGGCTTTTGCCTGCACCAAATCACGATGGCTCGCAGAGATAACGCGCACATCGACCGGCACTGTCTTGGTGGAGCCGACGGGACGCACCTCACGCGCCTCCAGCACCCGCAGCAGCTTCACCTGGAGCGCGAGTGGCATATCGCCAATTTCATCGAGCAGTAGAGTGCCGCCATCCGCCTCCATGAACAATCCAAGGTGGTCCGTGGTGGCGCCGGTAAACGCCCCTTTTTTGTGGCCAAACAATTCAGATTCAAGCAGGTTTTCGGGAATGGCGCCGCAGTTAATGGCCACGAATGGCTTGTCTGCCCGGCGGCTGGCGCGATGGATCGCTTGCGCCAGTAATTCCTTGCCGGTGCCACTGTCGCCTTGAATCAGCACGCTGGCCTCGCCTTGGGCCACGCGTTGAGCGCGCAGCAGCAAATCTTCCATTAACGGGCTCTTGGTGATAATGTCGGCGCGCCACGACGTCGCGTCGTGCCGGGCTGCGCGGGCTTTGGATGCGGTGCCGTGCAGCGCGAGCGCCCGCTCAATTTGCGCAAGAAGCTGATGGGCGTCGTAGGGCTTGGTGATATAGCCGAACACACCCTGCTGGGTCGCGGCAACAGCGTCAGGAATGGTGCCGTGCGCGGTCAGCATAATCACCGGCAGGCCCGAATGACGGCGCTCAATTTCGTGGAACAGCTCCATGCCGTCAATGCCCGCCATGCGCAAATCGGTCACGACTAAATCGGGGCGCTCAGCCGCAATCATCGATAGCGCTTGTTGCCCGCTGACCGCGGTAGTGACGGTGTAGCCGCTGGCTTTAAGGCGAATAGCCAGCAGTTTTAAAAGATCGGGGTCGTCATCGACTAGCAGTAAAGTTCCCTTTTGCATGCGCGGTGGAGTGATTATCTGCGTCTGCAAAATTGTGGCGGCCATATTCATGTGGATGCTCCTGCTGAGACCGTACCGGCCTCAAAATTGAATCTCTGTTATTTCGGTGCCCCGGCTTTGACCGGCAGGTCGCCGCGCCCTTTGGTTCTTGACGCCACGCTGCGCTCAATTGACTTCAGCGCTGCGAGCTGCGTCTCTAATTCTTCGAGTTTAGTGCGCAAGATTCGTGCCTCCTGCTGACTCGCGGTCAATTCAGTTCGTGCTACCTGCGTGCGCGACTGTGCTTCCCGCGCCTGATCGCGCAGGCGTTTGCGTTCCTGGAGGCTGCCTTGAATGAGTAAGCCCAGCACCCGCATTTGTGATTCAGATGAATGTGCCTCGATTGCACCGCCTGCAGAAGTGTTGGCCGTAGCCCCGGACGCGATGGGCTCAATCAATACGGCCAATTCAGCATCGTCAGCGGCTAGAGTTGCCGCTGGCGTGTTGCTGGGCGCAGGGAGCAT
>JAYVYF010000112.1:0-2005 GCA_043784585.1 Burkholderiales bacterium | reverse complement strand
GATACGATAAGCGCACAAATTCAATGACAGAAATTTTCGGGGTCCCGACCCAGGCGCTTTGGGGGCAGCTCATGATTGGCCTGGTGAACGGCTCGTTTTATGCAATGCTGTCGCTGGGGCTTGCGGTGATATTCGGTATGCTAAACGTCGTGAATTTCGCCCACGGTGCGTTTTATATGATGGGCGCATTTTTTTCGTGGATGCTGCTGAATTTTCTGGGTATTGGCTATTGGTGGTCGCTGCTGCTGGCACCGATTGGCGTGGCGCTGGTGGGCATCGTCATTGAAAAGACCATGCTGCGCTGGCTTTATCAGTTGGATCATCTTTACGGCTTGCTGCTGACCTTCGGCATCGCGCTCATTATTGAAGGTATTTTCCGCGATCAATATGGCGTCTCCGGTCAGCCGTATGACTTGCCCGAAATTTTCAAGGGTGCATTCGATCTGGGTTTCATGATGCTGCCCAAATATCGCGCCTGGGTGATCGTGGCATGCCTGGCAATATGTTTTGTGACTTGGTTCGTGATTGAGAGAACCCGCCTCGGGTCTTATTTGCGTGCGGGCACTGAAAATCCAAAATTGGTTCAGGCGTTCGGTATAAATGTGCCGTTAATGGTGACGCTGACGTACGCATTCGGCGTCGGCCTCGCGGGGCTTGCAGGGGTGCTTGCCGCGCCTGTATATCAGGTCAATCCCCTGATGGGCTCAAACATCGTGATTGTGGTGTTCGCGGTGGTCGTCATTGGCGGCATGGGTTCCATTTTAGGGGCGATTCTGACCGGAATTGCGCTCGGGCTGATCGAAGGGTTGACCAAGGTTTTTTATCCTGAGGCCTCGGCCACCGTGGTGTTCATCATCATGGCCATCGTGTTATTGATCCGTCCTGCGGGCTTGTTTGGACGCGAAAAATAATGTTCAAATCAAGCAAAATTCTTTACATCGTGTTGCTATTGAGTGCATTGGTTGCGCCGTTCATTGCCTATCCGATTTTTCTGATGAAAGTGTTGAGCTTTGCCCTGTTTGCTTGCGCGTTTAATTTATTGATTGGCTTCACCGGTTTGCTCTCTTTCGGGCACGCCATGTTTTTTGGTGGCGCAGCTTATCTATGTGCATATGCCGCCAAAGCGTGGGGCCTTACGCCCGAGCTGGCAGTTTTATTTGGCACCGTGGGGGCGGCAATCCTGGGCTATTTTGTGGGCTGGCTGGCGGTGCGACGCCAGGGAATTTATTTTGCGATGGTGTCGTTAGCATTGTCGCAAATGGTCTACTTCATCTGTGTGCAAGCCCCGTTTACCGGCGCAGAGGACGGCCTGCAAAATGTGCCGCGCGGCAAGCTGTTTGGGTTATTTAGTCTGGCGGACGACACCACCATGTATTACTTCGTGCTTGCGGTTTTCATCTTTGGGTTTTGGCTGATTTATCGCACCATACATTCACCGTTCGGCCAGGTACTCAAATCGATTCGTGAAAATGAGGCGCGAGCGTTGTCGCTTGGCTACGATGTTGATAAATATAAACTTGTGGCTTTCGTCATTTCGGCAGGACTTGCAGGAATGGCTGGTGCGTTGAAATCGCTCTCTTTGGGACTCGCGACGTTAACCGACGTCACCTGGCAAATGTCCGGAGAGGTTGTGCTAATGACCTTGTTGGGCGGGATGGGGACAATCCTTGGCCCAGTGGTCGGTGCCGCCAGTATTATTGCGATGCAGAACTATCTCGCGAGCTTTGGCTCTTGGGTAACCATCATCATGGGCATTATCTTTGTCGTGTGCGTATTGGTTTTCAGGCGTGGCATTGTGGGCGAGATTGCCCATCGCCTCAAAAAGTAACCAGGTCCGCTGCGTGTATTGGTTTGTAATGGCGTGTAATCATCTGTCTAGGGCTGGTTCAGCCCACCCGCACGAGTTGCACTATCACGCGATACTTCCTTGTCGACCCCTGCCGAAGTTCGCTGGACCACAAAACCATAGAATGTTTCGCAAGTAGTCACCTTCACCAAATTGTGG
>JAYVYF010000111.1:0-2275 GCA_043784585.1 Burkholderiales bacterium | reverse complement strand
AGCACCCTCGCGGTGGCGGTGTTAATGCTGGGTGCCATCGCTGGTTGCACGCAGCCTTGAAGCACCAGCATTCTGCGCGCATGACGTGGCACCGGCCACTGGCCAGCATCGCGCCGGGCAGGGATTTTTTTAGCAATTGCATTGGGCAGCAGTGGCTTCATCGCACGGCCAATCGCCAGCCCCGCCGTAAACAAGCCGGTTTGCGGCAAGACTTTTTTTAATACCGCGCGCGTCAATTTATCAATCGCGGTGCGCTCAACTTTATGCTCCACAATCTCGCGGCCGATATCGATCAAACGCCCATATTGCACGCCCGAGGGACAAGTGGTTTCACAGGCGCGGCAGGTCAGGCAGCGATCCAGGTGCAGCATGGTTTTTGCCGTAACGGGTGCGCCCTCCAGCATTTGCTTCATCAGGTAGATTCGCCCGCGCGGGCTATCGAGCTCATCGCCAAGCAAGTTATACGTCGGGCAAGTCGCCAGGCAGAAACCACAATGTACGCATTTGCGCAAAATGCTTTCAGCCTCGATACCTTCAGGCGTGTCTTTGATGAAGTCGGCTAGGTTGGTTTGCATGATTTGAATTATTTAATTTTTGAAGCGAGGAATGCCAAGTTAAAAATTGCCTTACAAATTAACCGGCGTTAAAAATTATCCATGCGCCCGCGATTCAAAATATTCTCGGGATCAAATGCGGTTTTCAAATTGCGATGAATTTTGGTGAGTACCGGTTGCAGCGGATGAAACACGCCGGCTGCTTTGTCACCGTTCCTGAACAATGTCACATGCCCGCCAGCCGCACCCACCCTGGCTCTCAGGGTGCCACTATCGGCGGCGCCGCGCACCCAGCGTAGCGCACCGCCCCACTCTGTCCACTGCGGCATGTTGAGATGTAGTGGTGGCGTTGTTGACGGCACTGATAATCTCCACAGTGGCTCGTCAGTTGCAAAGAACCCCGCTCGATGGTCGCGCAGCCCTGCCCAAAAATCAATCGCCATTTTGCTTTCCACCAGGTCACCGCCGAGCTTTTCTTTCGCCACTTTAACGCCCGATTCGGAACCCGACAATCGTAGCATCAGCACGCCGTCACACCAGCTGGTGGCGGATAGCGGCAACGGCCGTCCGCCCCATTCATTGACGCGCTGAATCGCCGTCGCCTCATCCATTTCATAGCGCAGCGTAATCTCGCGTGCAGGCTTGGGTAATACCTTGAATGAACAATCGAGCAACACCCCCAGCGTGCCCATCGCACCCGTCATGAGGCGCGATACATCGTAGCCTGCGACGTTTTTAATGACGCGTCCACCGAAACTTAAATCCTCGCTTTTACCATTGATGATGCGCGTGCCTAAAACAAAATCACGCACCGCTCCCGTATAAGGGCGACGCGGCCCGGAAAGTCCGGTGGCAACAGAGCCGCCGATGGTCGCGCCGCTCGCAAAATGTGGCGGCTCGAACGGCAGCATCTGATTTTCCTGATCCATCGCGCGTTCAATTTCGGCTAACGTGGTGCCGGATCGAACGGTGAGCACCAGCTCCTTCGGCTCATACTCAATAATGCCGCTATAGGCACGCATGTCCAGCGCGTCGCCAACAATTTCTCCACCGTAAAAAGCTTTCGTATTTCCACTGCGGATAGCCAGCGGCTGGTTCGCGGCGGCATGTTGTGAAATGCGTTCCGAAAGTTCAATGATGAAGTTATTCATTTTTGTTTTTTAAAAAACAATGCGGAGAGCTACAGACATCTCTATACAGATCTCGACGGGCAACAACTTATCAGCGTATGAATTTAAAAGTCTAATATCGACGGGCTTCAACAACTATAGTTGCCATAAATGCCGCTCCGGTATTAGGGTTTGACATTCGTCACTGCAAGCATAACTTTGCGCCGTCAAAAACGCGGGATATCCGCATGCGGTAACTGGCCGTTATGGACTCGCATGCGCCCATACTCAGCACAGCGCGCCAGCGATGGAATTGCCTTGCCGGGATTGAGTAACATCTGGCTATCAAAAGCACGCTTGACGGCGAAAAACGCTTCGCGCTCGCCGTCTGAAAACTGGCTGCACATCTGGTTTATCTTCTCGATACCAACCCCGTGCTCGCCGGTAATCGTGCCGCCATATTCGATACACATTTCCAGAATATCGGCCGCAAATTCCTCCGTCTTTTCAAGCTCGCCGGGATGGTTCGCGTCGTACAAAATCAGCGGATGCAAATTGCCATCGCCTGCATGAAATACATTCGCACAACGGAGCCCGTATTTAATCGACAGC
>JAYVYF010000110.1:0-3485 GCA_043784585.1 Burkholderiales bacterium | reverse complement strand
AATCAGGATGCGCCGTTAAAAACGCCGCAATTTCGTCAGCCGTTAAATCAGTGTCAGACACGCCATTTCCTTTTTTTGAGGTTGCTACTTGTTGTTAATATTAATTTCACCGCGAAACACCAAGGTCGGTTTGCCCGCCATCAATACCGGTGCATTCGCCTGAACTGGATGCCATGTTACCGTGAGTTCGCCTCCGCGCGAAGTGACGCGCACCGTGTTGTTGAGCAGGCCAAAGCGGATGCCGGTCACCACGGCAGCGCACGCACCCGTGCCGCAGGCGAGCGTCTCACCGGCGCCGCGCTCCCACACGCGCAGCCTCACATGGTCGCGCGATAGCACTTGCATAAACCCTGCATTCACCCGCTGCGGGAATCTGGCGTGATGTTCAATTAGCGGCCCCATTTCACAAATCGGTGCGTGATCGATGTTATCGACAATCTGCACGGCATGGGGATTGCCCATCGACACCACACCGATTGTCACCATTTGCCCGGCCACATCGAGCGCATATTTAATGGATTCCCCATCCGCCACAAACGGAATTTCATGAGGCAAAAACCGCGGTGCGCCCATATCGGTCGTCACCACTCCATCCACACCGATCGAAGGCGAAATGATGCCCTTCATGGTCTCAACGCGAAGCACATTTTTGTCGGTAAGCGCCTCGTCACGCACAAATTGCGCGAAGCAGTGCGTGCCGTTGCCACACTGCTCAACCTCGCCACCGTCGCCATTGAAAATCCGATAGCAAAAATCCACACCCGGCAACAAGGTTTTTTCTACCAGCAAAAGCTGGTCGCAGCCGACGCCAAAATTACGATTCGCAATATGGCGGATTTGCGCAGGTGCAAGCGAAATGTTCTGCGCAATGCCGTTCAGCATCACAAAATCATTGCCCTGACCGTGCATTTTAGTAAAGCGAAGTTTCATGGCGAAGGTTGTAAAAAGTTTTATTGGGTTTCGGCAGGAAAATACGCAAACGCGCTATCCACTAGCGACGGCTCATGCGCGATTTCGTTGATCTCTTCGATGTTTAATTCTGGCGGCTGATCGGGTGGGTTTTTCACCGAAGCCCGGAAAACGGGATCGGCACAGGTACGCGTAATGGCGATGCTGGTTGCCTCATCCACGCTGCCCGCCTCAACATAAATATTTTTATAAAACCCCATCCAAGATTGAGCACCATTCTGCTCAATCAAGAAATGTTCACCGCGAATAAAAACGTGGAAGAAGGACATGGTGAAAAGGGTAAAGTCGCAAATAATTGATTCTACCCTTTGCCGTGCGAGTGCGGGCAAGGTGGAAAGATGGCGTGTGGCGGCCCACAAATCAATCGATGTTTTAGCCGAGAGACGGTAACGTTATTAGTACCTTAAATATGTGTAAAGCAGCCGCGAGTGCGTTTACGGGGCTCACTTTTCCATAGCCAACATTGGCGTCAAGATAATTGATAACAGAGGATAGACACGTTCGCATTAAGCGACGGGTTCAAAAATTTTAAGCCCATTAGAAAGCTCACGAATGCAAGATTCAATGGTGACAATCGCACTCACGCGCCCCGATTATAAAGTTACTAAAAGCCCTGGTGAGGTTCGCGGGATTACGGTGCGTACTTGATCTATTGGCGGCAATTTCTTTGGCGGCATACAGTCACTATTTGGCGGCAACATCACCTTCTACACATATCTACGCGAACAAGCACGCTTAGAAACCTACGAGCGGATGTTCCAGCAGGCGGAGCAGCGTAGTGCCAGTGCAATTATTGCCATGCACTACGACGCAACCGAAGTTATGGCCGGGCTGACTGAGGCGCTGTGCTGCGGAACAGCAGTGACGGTGGTTCGGGAAACGAGCGAGGTTCAAGTTATTTTAGGGGTTGAAACAGGCTGCAAACTGTAATGGCGTTCGGGCATTTATTCCCATCAGGGGCCCCGCAACTTAATTAAATTGCTGACCGGCGTGCTGAACTTGCTGGAGTTGTTATGATTTTTTGTTTGTATGGCATATCACTTGTGAGCCAAGCTTCAGGCGGTTATTCACATTTTGTAAGCCTGACGTCAGGACGCAACGGCAGAGTTGGAGAGACAGCTTCATTTTGTCCGGCAAAGCAATTGCGGTTTCGAAAGCCTGGCCAGGATTTGACGCAGCATTGTCTGCTGCCTGCGTCAGCTTTCCTTCCCTTTCCGGTTGGGAGAATTAGATCATAGAGCCCGCTTTTTGTCGTAATGAAACCACTCTTCATCGTCAATCGGCGAGACGTGGCGTTGATCGTAGATTGAACAAGCGATAAATATGTTTGCGCAAATGGATTACTCCATCGTTCAAGCGGCATAACCGCCATGCCAACACACTGATACCCGCGATTGAGGTATATGAAATCGGTTTTCAATAGCGCATTCTCCCTGCAGTAGGTATTTGACAATAATTAAAAAGGGGCGTGCGATGAAACGAAGAGATTTTTTAAATCTGGGTGCAGGCGTCGCGGTGTCTGCTACATTGGCGGCATGTGGTTCCGACAGCGATTCTACTAACGCCGCCGCGCCGAACCTAGCGCCGCCCGTAGCTGATCCGGTGCAGCCCCAAGTCGTTGTTGAATGGAACAAAAGCGCGTTGGAAGCTGTTCGCGTGATTAGGCCCGGACCGCCCATGGTGGCGCGCTCATTGGCCATGGTGCATACCGCTATTTATGACGCGTGGGCAGCCTACGACAGCGTTGCCGTAGGAACACGGCTCCATAATTTATTGCGTAGACCCGACATTGAGCGTACTGGGTCAAACAAAACCAAAGCCATGAGCTACGCGGCTTATCTTGTGTTGATCAACCAGTATCCTTCCGAGAAAGCACGCTTTGACGCCAAAATGGCGAGTTTGGGCTTCACTGTCGCAATCAACATCTTTGATGCCACCAAACCGGAAGGGGTTGGTAATTTAGCGGCACAGGCGGTGCTTGATTATCGCCGTGGCGATGGCGCAAACCAGGACGGTACGCTGTCGGCAAGTGGGGTTGCTTACTCTGATTACACCGGATATGTTTCAAAAAATGTTCCGGCACTATTTAATATGCCCACGCCGCTGTCCGGAATTTTAGCGCCCGATCATTGGCAGCAACTGACCTACTATGATGCAACCGGGGTTGCGAGGACCCCCGGTTTTATTGGCCCTCAATGGCGCAATGTTTCTCCGTTTGCGTTAACGAGCGCGGGGCAATTTCGGCCCACGCCACCTAAGGCATTGGGTACGCCAGAATTTACCGCACAAGCGCAGCATGTCATGGATGTTCAGTTAGCGCTGACTGAAAAACAAAAAGTGATTGCCGAATATTGGGCGGACGGGCCGAATTCGGAACTGCCTCCCGGGCACTGGTGCCTGTTTGCGCAATTTGTCGCGAGCCGCGATAAAAATAGCAACGACAATGATGCGAAAATGTTTTTCGCCGTTTCCAATTCAATCCACGATGCTGCTATTGCCACCTGGGAAGCAAAGCG
>JAYVYF010000109.1:0-3563 GCA_043784585.1 Burkholderiales bacterium | reverse complement strand
GAGCAGAAATTTGTGCGCATCTGCAATATCGAGGGTCTCAAAAAAATTTACGCCCATCACGTGAATTGAATGCGGGCCGAGGTTTGGGCATTTTGGTGGTCTCTGTACCGAGCAGCAGTTCCGAAAGTTCGCTGCGCTCATGTGAGGCCATATCAATGACATCGCATTTCTGGCGCATGGCGTAATCGATGAAGCCGACGTATGGCTGAACGGAAGCGAGTTCGATAGATTTCCTGTCAAAGTCAAGCAAGAATAGGAATTGCTGCGCGAACTAGTCGCTAAGGATCGATCAAGTTATGGGTAGATTAAGGTGTAGATTAAGGCGCGGACAGGTTGGTTATTGTCGGCAGATCAACATGTCCAGCATTGGCGGGTTTCTCCAGCCATTTTTGCTTCGAGAGAGCCGTTAATGCCAGGGTTTTTAATCCCATGAACCGTGACACGTTGTGCCGCCTATGCGGGCAACGGTTTGCTGAGAGCCTTCGCCACGTTCCAAGACATGCATGGTTATTGATCCGTCGTTAGCCGCGCTTTTAGCGCACGCGGTGCTGCTTTTGCATGTGGCGGTGGCGACGTTTGTGGTGGGCGGTTTGATTGTCGTGGTTGTCGGCAATGTGGGGCCCTGGCGGAACCGGCGGAATTTGCGGTGGCTGCGGTGGGTCAACGCGCTCTGGTTTCGGCTAGCGCACTTGCTGGCGATTGCGGTGATCGTGGCCGAGGCTTGGCTCGGTGTTGTGTGTCCGCTGACCACGCTCGAAATGTGGCTGCGTGATCAATCGGGAGGCGACAACTACCGTGGAGGATTTGTTGAGCACTGGTTGCAGCAGTTGCTTTACTTCCATGCACCGCCGTGGGTGTTTGGTCTTGGCTACACTGTATTTGCTGTGCTGGTGCTGGCGAGTTGGTGGGTTTTTCCGCCGCGATCAAAACCACGTTGAATTGAATAAGCTTTCACCCTATTGCGCCGGCAATATAGGGCTAACACGCCAGCGGAATAGGGTGTTGTTAGTTAATAGTTAAACACCAGCCCGCTGCATCGGCGCTTTGAGCGCTTCGCTAAGCGTATTGAGACTCTCTGATAAATGTGCCTCGGCTTCTTTGCTCATCGGTTTTGCCAATGCGCCACGAATCTGATTGCTCAGTGCAATGGCGTTTTTGCGCTGTAGGCTGCGGGCATCTGCAGGTGTGTTGCCTGAGGCCTTTAGCAGGGAACCAGAGACGCGTTTGAGATGATCGCGCTGCAGATTGCGGCGCATGGACGAAATGTCGCCGCCGGTGCGCAGTTCAGACCAGATGGTCGCTTGTAGCGTATCGTAAAGATCAGACAGCTTGAGCAGCGTTTCGGGTTTGGCAACTTTATCCTGAGAGTCGAGCAAACGCTGCGCAACTGCATCGGCCATCAGGATATCCAGCACGCCTTTTTGCAGATTAAGCACGCCATTGGCGATGGAGATATCCGGGGTGCCGCCACGACGCTCAAACTGATCAACGGCCAGACGCGATACGAATTCCGGCTTCAGTTTGAAGCTGTCTGATTTGAAAATGCCATCCGTAACCAGTTTCAGTGCTTCGCGCTGTTTGGCTGCGGGGGTTGGCTCATAAATCGGCCGCCCGGTGCCTGCGTGATCGCGCAGATTTCTCACCCCACCGACGTACTTGGCTACCAGTGGTGCCACCTGGGTCAGGGAGCGGAAACCTGCGGTGAACGAGCGCGTCAGGCGCTCATAGCTTTCGCCCTCTTTGAGTTGCAAACTCTGAATGCGATCCCACAATTCACGCGTGAGCTGCATGCGTTTTTTGTAATATTCAAGTGGATCGGAACCCATATCGAATCGGCTCACTTCAGGATCCATCCCGGGCGCTGCGCCACCGGCATCTTCGTCGGTCGCGTAAGCGAGCAGCGGATTGGTGGTGGTGGTCGCGGCAATTTTGGCCAAGTCCGCTTTTTCGGTTTGTGGATCTAACGAGCGGTAGGCGTATTCCACGGCTAAATAATCGTAAGGGCCGAGCGTGGACATCACGTATTCGCCCTGTTTTTCGCCATTGAGCGCTAGGTTGAACGGGTTGTAATCCATCACCGACCCCGCCAGGCCGTTGACTTTGGTAAAAGCAGGATCCTGAATTTGCTTGACCGAATAAATGGTTGACGAACGGAAATTGTGACGGAAGCCAAGCGTGTGTCCGACCTCGTGCATGATGACGTCGAGCACATACGCCTGCGCGACCGCCTCGGCGGCGGGACTGTCCATTTCCATGCCGCGCGCTTCGAGCAAATCCATCGTGAAATCCATATCGGCAGATTTTTCGGATGCATAATTACAGCTCATGAACAAACTTTGTGCTTTGAGTGTGGCGGACGAGGCGCCAGCTAGATTGGGGTCAAATACGGAAAGCTTACCCAAATCCTCGGCAACCTGACGGCGTGCGCCGCGTGCGAATACATCCGACATGCCGATGTCAGCATCCAGAATTTCGCCGGTGCGCGGGTCTTTATGGGATGGTCCAATCGCGAAACCAACGTCGGCACCGACAAACCAGCGAACCGAGGCGTGACGCGCGTCCATCGTGTCGAAATCATCCTTGTCGGTCTGCTGCTTCACGACAATCGCGTTTTTATAGCCAATTTTTTCAAATGCTTTATTCCATTCCAAAATACCATCGGCAACCGATTTGCGATATTTAACCGGCACGTTTTTATCCAGCCAATAGGTGATGGGCTCTGTCGGCTCGGAAAGTGCGGCGGCCGGGTCTTTTTTCTCAAGGCGCCAACGGTTCACCATGTGCACCTTGGTCTTAGCTAACGTGTCTTCGGTGAAATCTGTGTGTGACGAGACAAAATGCCCAATACGGTCATCGGCCATGCGTGGCGTCATAAGCTGGTCCGGGAGCTTGGCAAAGCTGTAATAAAAGCTGACAAACATGCTCCGCGGATCAGGTGTGGAGTTAGGCGGCGTGGGCATGGGAACGGGCGACGGTAGCAGCGGCGGCGCGGATAATTTGGGCACATTGAAATGCGCCTGCACCTGAAGGCCGGTGAGCAAATCGTTGTTGTTCACTTTCGAAAAGCTGGTGTTGCGAGTGTCGAGCGCAAACGGCATGCGATAGGCAAATTCGAGTCGCGTCAGGTAGCCGGGAATGTCGGTGAACAACAGGCTGTTGGCTTCAATCAGCACCGTCTTGCTATCGGTGTTCGGTGCAGATGCGGTGACGGCGCTGGCCAATAAGCTATCCGAAAAGCCTTCAGACACAAACTGCGCCTGGGGCGTGCCGGGGGCGGCATAAAATTCGGCATTTTTAGCGATCAGTTGAACCAGGTTGCCGATTTTCTTGAACACCACCAGCTCGGCACCGCCCATTTGGCTGCCGTAAAGGCCACGCTCGCCAACGCTTTGTGGAATGTTGTAGGTGAAGAAAAACGGTTTATCAAACTGCTCCGGTCTAATCGCGATCCAGACTTTTTCATCTTTTTGATAGAGCGTAAACAAGCCCGGAATTTCTTTTGCGTCTTTGATTATTTCTTTGAATGGTCGTGGCGCGCCCGGCACGGTGGGCGGCAAAACAGC
>JAYVYF010000108.1:0-5575 GCA_043784585.1 Burkholderiales bacterium | reverse complement strand
TGATATCGAAAATTACTTCAATTTTATTTTAGGTATGTTCATGGCTTTTGGCGTTGCGTTTGAAACGCCCATTGTCGTGGTGGTGTTGGTGGCCACCGGATTAGTTTCAATCAAAACGTTGACCGAGGTTCGTCGATATGTAATTGTCGGTGCCTTCATCGCGGCGGCGGTAGTCACCCCGCCTGATGTTGCATCACAATTAGCGCTCGCCATTCCACTCTGCATCTTGTACGAAATCGGCATCATCGCGGCACGCCTGTTTGTGAAGCCGAAAGCGGCTGAGGCGGCCGAGACAGATACAGCGGTTTCGTAACTGCATCTGCGTGCGTTTGCGCTCCAGTACCCCCTTACCCCGCCCCAGCGCACCATAAATTGCTTACTTGGCTATTACTGGAAACGCGGGCGGCGCCGGCTTTTGCATCGGCTCTTTAGCCATTTTGCCGAGTAAATAGCTGATCGCGGTGTCGAGCTGTGTGTCGCCCCCATTGAAGGTCGCGAACGGCAAGTTATCCACGGCAATATCCGGCGCGACGCCAACGCTCTCGGTGATCCACTCACGCTTGTTGCCGTCGTCCACGAACGAACCCAGTTCGCCCGCCCGCGCGAGGCCGTTATCAATCAAGCGGTTTTGATCAGACAGCCAAACACCGGCACCCGCCGTGGTCATGCCGATCAATGGTGCGATGCCGAGCCGTCGTAGCCCCTGCGCCATGGTTTCGCCGTCGGAGTAGGTGTCAGCATCAATCAGTGCAACGACGTGGCCGCGAAAAGCGAGTTGTTGATTGCTGAGTGCCTGGTCGGAATTTCGCGTCTGCCAGAAATGCCAGGCGCGTCGTTGCAGTTTCTCGATAACCCAGCTGTCAATACTGCCGCCCCGGTTGTACCGCAAATCGAGGATCAATCCCTCGCGCTGGAACACTGGATAAAACTCGCGGGCCCAGCGCGCAATATCAGCGGGGCCCATGGCTTGCAGATGCACATATCCGATGCGGTTGGTGCTGGCGCGATTGACGATGTTGCTGCGCTCGCGCTCCCATGTGAGGTAGCGCAACTCACGATCACGACGCGGATCAATCGGCGTAACGATCACATCGCGCGATTCCCCGCGGGTGTTCTGAATCGACAATAAAACCTGGCGATTATTTTGATTGCGCAGTAATTCACCCAGCTGACCCAAGCCAGGTGCGGCAGCGGAGATGCCATTTACCCCAGTGATGGTCTCGTTGAGCTTCACGTTCACCTCAGGACGCGCCAGCGGGCTACGCTCTTCCAACAATTCAGGATCGCCGCTAAATATCTTGATGACGCGAAAACCGAGCGGGGTTTTTTCCACATTGGCCGCCAGACTGCCGACATCAATGGCATCCGCGCCGCGCCGCAAATCCTGGGTAAACACCTGACTGTGTAATGCGGATAGCTCCGAAATCATTTGCGCAATCACGTCGTTTAGCTCTGCACGGTCGGTCACGCGCGCGATCAAAGGTTCATATTTGGCGCGGGCTTTTTGCCAATCCACGCCGTGCATATTCTTGTCGTAAAAGTAGTCGCGATGCATGCGCCACGCATCGACAAATATTTGTTTCCATTCTTGGCGCGGATCAAGCGAATACGTCCAGTCGTGCAAATTAACCGCGAATTTTGCCTGCTCCGTGGTAGGCGGTGCGGCCTTGCCCGCATCAAAAACAAATAAATCGTTCTGACGACGAATAAAAATTTTCTTGCCGTCCCGGGTTAATTCATATTGCCTGATATCTTCAAAAAACAACTCAATCGCCGACGGCGTCAATCCTGCGGCTTCGATAGTCACCGAGCGCAGAGATATTTTTCGCTCAACGCCGGCTTCCGTCACCTGAAAATAAAGCCGCTTGCCGTCGGTTGAAAGTGAGGTGTAGTTTCCAGCTGGAACCGGCACTTCATAAAGTCGTTCAGACAAGCCTGCCAGTACCAGTGGACTCACTTTCGGTGCGGCCTCGCGGGTGCTGTTGACCGCAGATAAGGGTTGGGTATCCGACGCCGACTCGCTACCACTCACACCGCCCGTGGGTTCTTCCTTGTGGGGCGCTGGCAGAGTTGGCAATGGCGGCACTGATGGCGCAGGCGGCTTAACGGTGGGGGGCGCGGGTGGCGTGGTGGGTGAAGGAGCGGGCGCGGGGCGGGGTTCGGGCATATTTTCGGTTTTGGCCATTTTCATAGGCTCGGGTTTTTGCAATTCGTCTTTCGGCAAGAACGGCCAACGAGCAACAGGATCAAGCGCCAGCGCATAGATCTTCGTTTGCCGATCAAAAAATGGTTCGGGACTACGCTGTCCCCAAGGGCTGGCCACGACCGATTGCAAATTGCGATCCGATAAAAAATAAAGCCATTTACCGTCGGGACTAAACGCGGCATCACGTGCGATGTAGCGGTCGCTGGTAAGCTGCGTTATTTTTTGGGTGGTGACCTCAATCAAATGAATTGCCTCAAACGAGTTTTCAGTGGCTTTGTTGAGCGCCAGCCAACGACTATCGGGCGACCAGACGATATTTTCATAGGAGTCAAAGGCACTCCGGTCAATCTGCATATCCAACCCAGTTGCTAAATTAAGCAAATAGAGTCGGCGATCTTTGTCGGTGTGAGCGACCCATTTTCCGTCGGGCGACGGGAATGCCCGCTCGCGCAGCACGGACGCGCCTTTGGTGAGCTGTTTTGCGGTCCCCACCCCGTTCGCCGCATAGCGCCACAACTCCACTTCGCCCGAGGTATCGACGAAGGCATAGATCGATTTCCCGTCGGCCGAAAATACACCCCGGCGTGCCCGCGGTGCCATCAGGGATGACTCGTTGCCAGCGTCGCCGGTGTGCGTGACGTCCACCCGCCGACCCGCGCCCGCAGGCACGACCAACACCTGTCCACGCACGGTAATTGCAACTCGGTCTCCGCTCGGTGAAGGCTCGATGTGGCTAACAAAATCCCACGGCGTTTTTATCCAGCGGGCGCGGGTTTGTTCGAAGTCGGATTGCAGCACAAGCTCGATTTTTCGGCTCACATTGCTGGCCGGATCCAGCGTGTAAATATCCGCACCATGCTGATACACAATGGTTTCGGTTTTAAGCGCCGTATTGACAAATATCGATGCGCCTCGGATATCAAAATCCGGGTGACGCGTGTGCTGCTGCAAATCGCGGCCTTCCATGTTCATCGACCATACGTTCATGATGCTGTCGCGATTGGATAAAAAATAAATGCGTGCGGCCCCACACATGGGCTGGCGGCTTGTGCCCTTGTAATCTGCGGTGAGTGGCTGCGCTTCCTCCCGGCCATTCCACCGCCATATTTTTTGCGCGAGCCCTCCCTCATAGCGTTTGAGACTGTCCGAGTTTGCAGGCTGTCGGGTAAAGACGATTGTGTTGCCGGCGTAGCAACCCTCAGCCGCATCAGCCAACGGCACCGCCTCCACTGCGCGGGTTTTGGTATCTACCGAATACAGCCGTGCGTTTGGTTTATCCGAATATCGCGCCGAGTTGTATAGTACTTTGCGATCACTCGCCCAGCCTTGTACGCGCGCAGTGTCGCCATCAAAGGTCAAGCGGGTTGGCGCGCCGCCGGTAATTGGCATCACGTAGACTTCGGCCGGCCCTTCGTAGCGCGCGGTAAACGCAACGGTTTTACCGTCAGGCGAAATCGCGGGATTGGATTCTTCGCTTGCGTGAGTGGTGAGCCGCTGCGCTGCGCCCCCGGAAATATTCGACCGCCAAATATCGCCCTCTGCCACGAATACGATTGCGTCTGCAGAAATCGCCGGTTGGCGATAGTAGCCAAGTGATGCGGTTTGCGCAAAAACCTGATCCATAGGAGACGAAAGCAAAATGACCACGGCGCAAGCGACGGCGCGCGAAAACAAGAACATAAACAATTTCCTTCGGCGATTAGGTGTGGTCAGCGGGACCAGAAAAATATCTTGTACTTTAGCAGGCGAAATCCGCAATGAATAGTGTCACCGCCGATGATGCAGGCTCAGGCGCTACAATCGCGAAGTGAAACTTTCTATCATCATCCCAACACTTAATGAAGCTGCTGGTCTCGGCGACGTGCTAAAGCAGCTTCAGCCGATGCGCGCGCGCGGTGTGGAGGTGATCGTGGTTGATGCCGGCAGCCGCGACGCCACCTGTGATATTGCGTCGCGCTGGGCTGATCGTGTCTTGCTTGCCGAGCGTGGGCGCGCAAAACAACTGAACGCGGGTGCCGCCATCGCCGACGGCGATGCACTCTTGTTCCTGCATGCTGATTCCGTATTGCCGGAGGATGGCGATGCATGGATTGAAAAAGGATTGAATGATGTTTGCTTCCAATGGGGCCGCTTTGACGTCAATATTGCCGGAGCACATGCGATGTTGCCGGTGATTGCCTGGTTCATGAATTACCGCTCAAGGCTGACCGGCATCGCCACCGGGGACCAGGGTATTTTCGTCACGCGTGCCGCGTTTGTGGCGCTGGGCGGCTTTCCCGATCAGCCGCTGATGGAAGACATCGCCTTTTGTTTGCGAGCATTAGATATCTCGCCTCCCTATCGCGTTTCGGCGCGTATCATCACGTCGGGCCGCCGCTGGGAACAAAATGGGGTGTGGCGCACCATTTTTTTAATGTGGCGCTTGAGGTTTAAATATTTCATGGGCGCAGAACCTCTCAAACTCCATCAGGCGTACTACGGCGATCAGCTGGACAAATAATATGAGCAATAATTTTATCGTCGTCGTGTTTGCAAAAGCGCCCGTTCCTGGCCACGCGAAAACGCGGCTTATCCCGGCAATGGGTGCCGAGCAAGCGGCGCTGTTGCACGCCGCCCTTGCTGAACGCGCTATCACTACCGCGCAGAAATCGGGTGCTGCTGATGTAGAGCTTTGCTGCACGCCAGATTCAGACCAGTCTTTTTTTCAATACTGTGGAGAAGATTTTGATGTCACGCTATCAGAGCAGGGCGAAGGCGATCTGGGTGAGCGCATGTTGCGGGCGTTAAACCGAACGTTGGAGGATGTCGAGCAGGCAATTATTATCGGTGCTGACTGCCCGGCGCTGAGCGCAAAGCACATTGAGGCTGCTGCACGCGTCCTTGACGACGCGGAAGTGGTGTTGATGCCCGCCGAAGATGGCGGCTATGTGCTAATTGGCGCCACGCGAACTGATCCAAAAATGTTTGATGACATTCATTGGGGCACGAGTTCAGTGCTGGCGGAGCAGCGTCGCAACTTGAGTGCGTGCGGTCTTACCGTGATGGAAACAGACACGCTGTGGGATGTTGATCGTCCTGAGGATTTGGCGCGTGTGAAAGCGCTCAAGCCACCACTCGAATTTTTTTGGCCAATATGAAAAAACGTCTGCTATTGACCGCCTTCTGTTTGACCTCATTGGGTTTGCAGGCCGATGTCGCCGCGCCGGTTTTTTCAAATTTAGCATTTTCCAGCCTGCGGCCAGGCCAGGCATTGCCCAACGCCATGCACTTTATTGCGCTCCCCAAAATCAAGCAGAATGTTGTTTCGCTTGTTGAAGATGCGGGCTTGACGGTGCTAAAAGTCGATTCTAATGATTCGGCGGGCAGCGT